>CAYYRM010000228.1:0-4130 GCA_964474005.1 uncultured Eubacteriales bacterium | reverse complement strand
AATTATCCCGATAGGGGATTAAAAATACTTAATGAAAGGTAGAGAGATAATGAATTGGAGAAAAACCTTTTTACTAGGGTTGGGATTTTTTGTTATTAGCTTGACATGGCCATTGTATAACACTTTCGTACCCATCTTTTTAAATAAGTATATTGCCAGCGCCACCTTGATAGGATTTATTATGACATTGGACAATATTGCTGCCATTACTTTACAGCCTTATTTCGGAGCTAAAAGTGATACCACAAACAACAAGTTTGGACGGAGGATGCCATATCTTCTTTTGGGAATCCCATTATCCGCTGCTTTTTTTGCCATGATACCATTTCATTTGGTAATCGAAAACATTTCAACAAAAGCATACACCATTTTTAACTGGGAACTTACATTGGGCTTTTTATTTTTAATCTTTATAATCATGTGTTTTAATATCAGTATGAGTATATATAGGGCTCCAACAGTGGCTCTAATGCCTGATGTTACTCCCCTTCAGTATCGTAGTAAGGCTAACGGTATAATTAATTTCATGGGGGGCTTGGGGGCAGTTTTCGCCTTTGGTGTTGGTGGTGTGATGTTTAAAGCATCCCCTTCATTACCCTTTGGTTTTTCCGCAATACTAATGGTTATGGTTATAATAGCACTTTATATGTTTTTTAAAGAACCAAAGAGAATTGAATCACCAGAAAATGAGGAGAAGCAAAGTATTACAAAGGCACTTATCGGATTATTTAGTTATAAAAACAGAAATGCATTACTGGTGCTATTGGCTATATTCTTTTGGTTTGTGGGTTACCAAGGAATAGAGGCTACCTTTAGCTTGTATGGAGTGAATTATCTAGGACTTGAGGATCATCAGCCAGCCCTACTGTTACTGGGTTTTTCTGCTACCTTTTTGCTCATGGCTATACCTTGCGGATATATCGGTTCTAAGCTTGGTAAAAGAAACACTATTCTAATAGGAGTTATAGGCTTGATGGCAGTATTTTTTATATTAAATTTTATGAAAGATATGATGGCTTTAAGGCTACTTTTAATAGTGGGTGGTGGATTTTGGGCATTTGTTAACATCAATTCATATCCCATGATTGTGGAAATGACCACTGAGGCTAAAATAGGAACTTACACAGGTCTATATTACTTCTTCTCATCCTTAGCAGCCATCACTGGCCCTGTGATTTTTGGAGGTATAATTGACCTTCTAGGATACCAAAACCTATTCCTTACGGCATTTGGAGCATTCTCTCTGGCATTTTTATGTATTTTCTTTGCTAAAAATCACAATACCAACTTACCAGAAACGATAATTATCGATGAGGAACTTGGTATTTAGGAATTATTAGCATTTGGTGTAAAGCTGAATATAATAAAAGTAGGTTAACCACACCATCCAATAGATGGATGAACTTTATTATGAAGGAGGGTGTTGGAGTTGCCCGAATTTTATTATGATGGTGATGACTTAGGCAATAATTATTCAAAGGATAGTACTAGCTTTAGAGTTTGGGCTCCCACAGCCCAAGGTGTTAAGGTTAGGATTTACACTAGTGCATTTGATACAAAAGGGCTAGATTATCCAATGTCAAAGGATATCCAAGGGACTTGGTACATTAAGCTAAAAGGGGATTATAAAGATAAATACTATACCTATATTGTGGATCATGGTGAAATTGTAAATGAAGCAGTGGATCCTTATGTAAAGGCTGTATCTACTAATAGCACCAGGGGTATGATTATTGATTTGGCTGAAACAAACCCTAGGGGTTGGGATAATCTAAAAAAGCCAATCCAAAAAAACTTTACTGATGCTATTTTATATGAGATGCATGTAAGGGATTATTCCATTTCCCCTGAAAGTGGTACAGTCCATAAAGGAAAATATTTAGGTTTGGTGGAAAAGGGGACAATTACAGCCAACGGTATAAAAACAGGTATTGATCATTTAAAGGAGTTGGGAGTAACACATATACATTTATTGCCCACATTTGATTTTGCCAGTGTTGATGATACCAGAGATGATCAATATAACTGGGGGTATGACCCTAGACTATATAATGTTCCCCAAGGAACTTACTCCACAGATGCTAGTAGCGGGTACAAAAGGATTAGGGAGTTTAAGGAAATGGTTAAAGGCTTAAATGAAGCTGGAATAAGGGTAGTTATGGATGTTGTATACAATCACACTTACACGGTGGGTGACTCGCCCTTTGATTTAATTGTGCCAAAATATTTCTATAGGACTGATGAATACGGTAACTATTCCAACGGATCTGGTTGTGGAAATGAGATAGCTTCAGAAAGACCAATGGTGAGAAAGTTCATTGTGGATTCAGTAAAGTACTGGGCTAAGGAATACAAGGTGGATGGTTTCAGATTTGACTTAATGGCATTACATGACGTAGAAACAATGAAAGAAGTTGAAAGGGTGTTACACCAAATAGATCCCAATATAATAATCTATGGAGAGCCTTGGCAAGCAGGGGGATCACCACTTCCCCAAGAACAACAGTTCACCAAAGGGAAACAAAAGGGAAAAAACATTGCAGTATTTAACGATAATTTTAGAGATGCCATTAAAGGTGACAACAATGGTGAGGCCAAAGGCTATGCCACAGGGGAGATGGCACATAAAGATGCTGTAATAACTGGTTTAATGGGTGCCATCAATGATTTTACATTAAGCCCAACAGAAAGTATTAACTATGTTTCTGCCCATGATGATTTGACCCTATGGGATAAAATTGAAAAGAGCAATTCCAACTCAACCCTTGAAGATAGGATTCTTATGAATCTGTTATGTAATGGCATAATATTAACTGCCCAGGGGATACCCTTCTTACATGGGGGTGTGGAAATGCTCAGAACTAAATATGGGGTTCATAATAGCTATAATTCTCCAGACAATGTAAATCAAATAGAGTGGTCTAGAAAAGAAAGGTATTATGAAGAATTTCTTTATCTTAAAGGATTAATTAAACTTCGGAAAGCACACAGGGCATTTAGAATGACTGATGCAAAAATGGTTATGGAGCATTTTGAAATTCTAGATTCTCCAGATGGAAGCATAGCATTTCATTTGAAGGATAATGCCAATGGTGATACATGGAAAGACATCTTGGTGATATATAATCCAAATGCCTTTGAAGTTTTAGTAAACTTTCCCTATCCATGTTGGAATATGGTTGTTTCAGATAAAAGGGCTGGGGTAGAGACCTTAGCCACTGTGGAAGGAGATACAGTTAGTGTCCCTAAAATTAGCATGATGGTATTATATAAGAATTGATAAAGGATAAGTCCTAGGGCTTATCCTTTTTTTGTTCAACAAAGGTTTACTAGTACTTAATGCGTAACATGTGCATATATTAGCATTAGGTAATTTCAAACTTAATAAATAGTTAATATTTTTTTGTGAAAAAACTGAAACTTTTTACCACTTTAATCGTCTATATATATGAAGGCGAAAGCTGGGGGGGATTAATATGAGATATATCGGTATTTTACTTATAATTTTAACTGTGTTGGTTACCATTGGGTGTCAGTTTGATGCAAAGGGTTTTTTATACACAATTTCCTTTGTTAGCACCAATGACTATACGGTGATTCTAAACGGCAGCGTGGTTGATCATACAGGATTTAGCCCTAGGGCGGGGGTCAATAGGGTTATGGTGTTACAAGGGAACCAAACTGTCTGGGTAGGGCAGTGGGAGCTCAGTGAGGGGACCGTTGATGAGTTTATTCAGTTTATTTCAACTGACGAGAATCTAAAAGTAACACATCAACGTAATAGGTCTGTGGCAATTGAGTTTATATCTGAGGGGTTATAAAAAAAGGAGAGTACAGTGGATTTGTGTCCTGTACTCTCCTTTTTGCTTAAAGGTTTACGCAGTAGCTTCTTGACCTTGGATTTTCACAAATTTCCATTTGCCCATTTTAAATAGGTAATAGGTCATAACACCCGATAAACAAGTTGAAAAGCTAATGGCTATCCACACCCCTGTGGATTCAAGGTTAAAGACCAGGGCCAAAACATAGGCCAGTGTCACTTTAACAAACAACCAACAAAAAACTGTTATATAGAATGGGTATTTGGTGTAACCAGCCTCCTGCATTGTCCTTTAAAGGATGATTGTTGT
>CAYYRM010000227.1:0-4175 GCA_964474005.1 uncultured Eubacteriales bacterium | reverse complement strand
AGAGAAAATGGTTAATAGAAAGATTAAAGGTGATCCAACAAATGCAACAGAAAGGTATAGGGAGAGATATGTTGAGTTATGGAATTGAATTATTGAAAAATAAAAAGGTTAATACAATATTCGTTAATATATCCAAGAATAATATTGCTTCCATTAGACTACATGAATGTTTAGGATTTAAAAAAGTTTCTACTGGTGCAATAAATAGTTATGGAGACTACAGACCTAACATGGATCAATATCAATTGACCCTATAATATCTAATTAGAATAAATGGAAATCTTCCTAAGAAAAAAATTCAGCTAAACCTCAAATAATAAAACAGCGGACAGTAAGTGATCTACCATAAACAGCCCTGTCACAGTGAGAAACAGTGTTAAGGATTTATAGGACCAAACTGGAAATCAAAGTGGTGTAAGTGGTGTAAAGTGGTGGAAGTGGTGGTAGATGTTTAAAGACCGATAATTGGTAACAAAGCAAAATAAAAAAATTAAAGGAGAGCCATGTAGCTCTCCTTTAACTAGGTTAAATTAAATTACTCTATACCGTACTTTCCATGCTTTTCTTGTTTTACATTTCTTTTTGATATGTACAAATTCTTTGCTGAGTTAACTCCAGCGTAGAAAACATCTTTTACGTCGGTAATTCCTTGGTTTTTCAGCTGATTCATCAGCCACTCCTCTGTCAGTTTGCCATCTTTTAAGTTTTCTTTCATAATGACCCCATCAATAATTATGTCTTTACATAGACCTTGATACTGAGTTTGTATATTCATATCAGAGGGTCTTAAGTATTGTCGATGGGACTTAGGTAAAACAGATAGTTTACCATCATGTTCCAAAATTGCAAACTCAACATCGGCCATGGTAAATATGTTCTTTTCCCTTAATAAGGCATTAAGTTCTTTAAGGGTAAACCTTTCTCTTCTTAAATTTTGATCCACTATTTGTCCCCTTTCAATTACTACTATGGGCTCTGAATCAACGATTTTACGGAATTTGAAACTTTTGATGTGTAAGAAATCAATGGCTAAAACCAAAACAGTTAACATCACTAAAGATGATAATCCTGCAGGTAAACTGTCATTATAAGGGCCAAGATTAGAATTAGCTGCCACTGATCCTATGGTGATACCTACAACGAAATCAAAAAATGTCATCTGGGAAATCATTTTACGACCCATTAATCTACATAGATACAATAGTGAAAAGTAAATTATAGCTGTCCTTATTGCAGTGTTAATTATACTCTCCATCCTAACACTCCTTAATTATATTCATCTATCATAACTATCAAACCATCCAAACCATCCATATAATAACCCAAAATACTTATCAAGATTAGATTGCTCTACTTAAAAGCTAACTATTCTTTTTCAATATTACTGTAAAGATTTTAGTTATAAGACCATTAAAGTGGTGTGGTGGAGTTAAATGGCGTAAGGGATAGGAATTCTTTTTAAGGATTTAATTCTATGGTATAATTAGGATAAAGAGTTGTTTTTTAATATTATAAGGGGAAGTGGTGGTGGATTTTAAAGGTATTAAAACTCCCAAAATGTTATAAATTATAAATACATATTATATAGGAGGAATTACATAATGAAAATTGCAATTATAGGAGCCGCAGGAAAATCTGGAAGTCTTATTATGAAAGAAGCATTGGAAAGAGGTCATGAAGTTACTGCATTTGTACGTAGCCCAGAGAAAATTACTACAAATGATGTTAATGTGCTAAAAAAGGACATTTTTGATATTACCAGTGATGACATAAAGGATTTTGATGTGGTAGTAAACGCATTTAACCCCCCTAAGGGAGGGGAACATCAACATGTTGATGCAGGTAAGGTTCTAATTGAAGCACTAAAAAGTGCACCAAACACTAGACTAATAGTTGTGGGTGGTGCAGGAAGTCTTTTTGTGGATCCAGAAAAAACCACAAGACTCTATGACACCCCAGAATTTCCTTCGGCAGTATTACCAACAGCTACAAACATGGGCAAAAACCTAATTGAGTTACAAGGTACTACTGGTATTAAGTGGACCCATCTTAGCCCTGCTATTTTCTTTGATCCCCAAGGTAAAAAAACAGGCAAATACGTTGAAGGAAAGGATAACATAATAGTGAATTCCCAAGGGAAAAGTTACATTAGTTATGGGGATTATGCAATTGCTCTTGTGGACGAGATAGAAAATGCAAAATATGTAAATCATAGATTCACTGTAGTTGGTGAAGAAGGCTAACACTTTACTGATCATTGATATTGTGGTATAAATGATATACATTCTCATTTGTGTGGATCTTAAGGGAGGTATATTATTTGAAAAAGAAAATTATTATTATCGCAGCTTTTGTTACTCTGGCTATTTTTTTAATAGGTATTACTTACGGTAATAGATACATCAATGCATTTTTAGCCACAAGAGAAGCAATGAAATTAGAGGTTGAAGGATTAAACCTTGGGTCACTACAAGACGGAACCTATGAAGGATATTACTCATTAAAAATGGCTTCAACAAAAGTTAAGGTGGTTGTCACAGACAATCAACTAATAGATATTGTGTTAATTGAACATAGCCACAGTAATGGACATTCAGGTGGAGAAATAATAAAAGATATTCTAAGTAAACAAAGCTTAGATGTGGACGTAATATCAGGGTCAACAATAAGCAGTATGACAATACTTAAGGCTGTGGAAGATGCATTGAGTAAAGAACCAGTTTCAAAGTAATTTTACAAACCGAGGTAATGCCTCGGTTTTTCTTTGCCAAGTTTTCCTAGTGTGGTAAGAGACATATTGGTAAATTCTTAAGCTTGTTACATTTATCCTTTCCTTGTATAATGGACTAATAAAGTAAAGCGCCGATTATTGCAGCTTTGTCAAGGTAAAAATTATATAAGGAGGAGTAGCAAGTGTCTAAGAGGAATCTAGGTATTACGGCAAAAATCTTTATTGGACTTATCTTAGGATTTTTAACAGGGGTAATTCTTTACATGCTTCCTGAAAGTGCTTTTAAGAGTGATGTAATTGTAAATGGTGTTTTTTATTTAGTAGGGCAGGTATTCTTACGATCAATTCTTATGATGGTGGTTCCATTGGTGTTTATTTCCCTTGTTAATGGCGCTGCTGGCATGGGGGATGTTAAAAAACTAGGCAGGATCGGAGTCAGAACTGTTCTGTTTTATCTTGTAACAACTGCTTTGGCCATATCCATCGCGTTAGCCTTGGCTTCAGTTGTAAATCCAGGAGTGGGATTAGATCTATCTGAAATAGTTCAAAAGGAACCAACTATAAATGAACGTTTGCCTTTAGCTGACGTATTGATTGACATGATTCCTAGGAACCCAGTGGCAGCTATGTCCAACGGAAATACCCTACAGATTATAGTTTTTGCAGTGTTTATGGGTATAGGTCTTTCTGCCATGGGAGAAAAGGCTAAGCCAATAATCAATTTATTTGAGCTGTTAAATGATTTGATGATGAAAATGGTAGGTTATGTGATGATTCTAGCTCCCTATGGAGTATTTGCACTTATTGCCAGAACCTTTGCATCAGAAGGTTTTGATGTTATGTTACCATTACTAAAATATATGCTCACCGTTGTGGCTGCACTGCTAATCCATGCTGTGGTAACATATGGGGGTATGCTTAAGGCCATGACAGGGCTAAGTCCCCTAAAATTCTTTATAAATTTCTCGCCAGCCATATCTGTGGCATTTTCCACCGCTAGTAGTGGTGCAACGCTGCCCATCACAATGGAAACTGCCGAGGATAACCTAGGTGTTTCTAAAAACATAGCTTCCTTTACACTGCCACTGGGAGCTACCATAAACATGGATGGTACTGCCATAATGCAAGGTGTGGCGACTATTTTTATAGCCCAAGTTTATGGTATTGATTTGACTTTTTCAGCAATTTTAACCGTTATATTAACTGCCACCTTAGCATCCATCGGAACAGCAGGTGTTCCAGGTGTGGGTTTGATTATGTTATCTATGGTTCTACAATCTGTGGGCCTTCCTGTGGAGGGGATAGCCTTAATCATGGGTATTGATAGGCTTTTAGATATGTCTAGAACAGCAGTTAACATCACCGGTGATGCAGTGTGTACACTGATCCTTTCAAAGCTTGAAGGTGAATTATCTTGATTTACAGTATATGCTTCAATTTTAAA
>CAYYRM010000226.1:0-4216 GCA_964474005.1 uncultured Eubacteriales bacterium | reverse complement strand
ATGACATTGAGATAAAATATTATATTTATAAAAATCAATTGTAAAATAAATATTATTAATAAATTATTAATAATATTTATTTGCTGTTGATAAATTTGTCTTTTTGGTTTAAAATCTTAATTAAGACATTAAAATTATTAAGTTTAAATATTATTTTTTTAAGGGGTTGATTAAAGTGAAACAAAAAAATCTAATTAAAAGGTTATTTCTAGATGACAGAAGTCTGATTTGGTTTGTTGCCATAGTACCCATATTTATGATTTTGGAGATAGTTATAACAATTAGTATGGCAGATTTATTTAAGAAAGGTATTGACCTGGGTTTGGCAGGGGATGAAGGATTTACTACGATAGCATCTGGACTTATAGTAATTATTTTTGTATTTGCCATTACCATATATTTTAAGGATTATGTAGTGGGAAATTTAAGTGAAAAAGCCATTGCAAACTTAAGGCTTAGGACAACTGAAAAATTCACGAAGCTTCCCATATCCAACCTTGATACCATGCACAGTGGTGACAATATATCACGATTAACCAACGATGTTCAACTAATAAAACGTTTTTTAGACTGGGATGGATATTTTCTGGTTTTGAGGCCGTTGATGGCCATTGCTTCATTGGCCTATCTAACTTATCTAAACTGGCAATTGACATTAGCAAGTGTTATATTCACTCCACTTTTAATGTTATTAACAATTACCATTTCTCAACCCATTAGTAGATACAGTAAAGAGTTACAGGAAGAATTGGGAACCATAAATAAAACAAATCAAGATATCTTAGGTGGTATACAAATAGTTAAATCCTTTAATCTTAAGAACAGGGTGTTGAGGGATTTTGGGAGTCAGGTGGATCAATCTGTTAGAAGGGGTAGAGTCATAGCCCTTAGAAGAGCAGCTCTTTCTGGAATATCCTTAGTGTTAACATTTATTCCATTTTTAGTAACCTTTGGTTTAGGTAGTTACTTGGTAACCCAAGGGAATATGTCTGTGGGTTCATTGCTTGCTTTCATAAATTTGTTAAACCAATTGGCATGGCCCCTTGCACAGCTTCCTAACCATATAGGTGGATATAAGGGGGCAGTGGCTGGACTACAAAGAATATATGAGATTGTTGACCTGGGTTCAGAAAGGGATTCTGGGGTGAATCACCCTACCGACGCCAATGAAGTAATAACTTTTAAGGAAGTAAACTTCGCCTATGGAGAAAAGGCTATTTTGAACAATCTTAGCTTTAGTGTAAATAATGGTGAAACTGTGGCCCTTGTAGGACCCAGCGGAGGCGGGAAATCAACTATATTTAAGTTAATAACATCTTTTTATGATAGTAATGAAGGAGAAATTAAAATTTTTGATGTAGATATAAACGATTGGAGATTACAAGCTATGAGGGAAGAAATTGCGGTGGTTTCCCAAGATACTTACCTATTTCCCACAACCATAAAAGAAAATATTGTACTAGGAAATAAAGCTATAAGTACCGAAGAAGTAATTGAAGCAGCAAAAAAAGCCAATGCCCATGATTTTATAATAAATCTTCCCCAAGGCTATGACACAGTTGTGGGCGAGAGAGGATCAAAACTTTCTGGTGGACAGCGTCAAAGGATCTCCATAGCTAGGGCAATTTTGAAAAACTCAAAAATATTGTTACTAGACGAAGCCACATCTGCATTGGATACTGAGTCTGAAATATTAGTTCAACAAGCTTTACAGAAGGCCATGGTGGGAAGAACCACCATTGTCATTGCCCATAGGTTATCCACTATCATAAACGCAGATAGGATACTGGTAATCGACAATGGTTGTGTGGTTGAACAAGGAACCCATGACCAGCTAATGGACGTTAAAGGGACTTATTGGAAGTTATACAACAAAGATTTTACCCCAAATGATGGGGAAAGTGGGGTGGCATAAATGCGAAGATATGTTTTAATGTTTAAGCTTCTAAAAGAACAGAAAATCCGATACGTCACAGGTTTGTTTTTGTCATCCATCGCGAACCCAATGAGTAATATTGTTGTAGCGATGTTATTTATGGAGGTTTTTGATAAAGCAGTATATGATGCCAGTGTCATATTGCCAATAATACTAAAGTTTTTGCTATTGACCTTTGCACTGGCAGTTATTACCCCCACAGGAATATACTTAGTAAATTACGCAGCATTAAAAACCACAGCAAGGCTTAGGGAGCAATCTTTAAGAAAAATAATTGATCTAAATCAGACAACTTTAACAGAATCACACAGTGGAGATATTGTTTCAAGAACCACCAATGATATACAAATAACTGAAGTAGCCTACAAAGAGCAAATGGTAGGTTTGGGAGAAATATTATTAAATGGGATAGGGTGTACAATTTTTATGTTCATCCTTGATTGGAGATTCGCTTCAGGTCTAATTGTATATCAGTTGTTCACTTTGTTTATTATCACAAGATTCGCAAAGCCCCTTAAAAAAATCAGTGATGAAGTACAATCATCATTGGGTAAGGTTACAGAGGGTATAACTGACATACTGGCAGGTGCACATGTAATTAGGTTGTTTAATATTGGCGATTTAATGGCTAATAGATTTAAAGAAATTAACCAAACCACAAAGGAAAAAGCGTTAAAAAGGGTAAAGGTTAATGCAGTTTATCAAGGGGTAAACAGTTTTGTTTTTATGAGTTCATTTTTGGGATTCATTGTTGTTAGTATGTGGTTTATGGTCAATGGTCTTATAGAATTGGGTACAATTATTGCCCTTGTACAGGTTCAAAACGGGGTGGGGCAGTTATTTAATCATTTGGGTACCTTTGTAAATAGATTACAAAGTTCATTGGCAGGTTTTGAACGTATAACTGAGCTACTGGATAAGCAAGAAGAGCCCACATATTACCCACTGAAAGAAAATAATTGTTCTGATAATGCTGTACTTGGTTTTTATAATATTAACTTTCACTATGAAGATGAAAGAAAGGTCATTAACAATTTAAATCTTGTAATAAATAAAGGGGAAACAGTGGCCATAGTAGGTCCCAGTGGTGGGGGAAAATCCACATTGTTTAAGCTTATATTAGGTTTTAATTTTCCCCAAAATGGTTGTATATCTGTTATGGGTAAACCAGCCAGCAACTATACCATCGAGAACTTAAGGAATCTATCTGCATTTGTTCCCCAAGATCCTTACTTGTTCAGTGGTACAATCTATGAAAACATTTCATACGGCAAAAATGACGCCACAAAAGAAGAAATCATTGAAGCTGCTAAAAAAGCTAATGCCCATGAGTTTATAGAGAATCTAGAAAAAGGGTATAACACCATTGTGGGGGAACGGGGAGCCTTTTTATCCGGTGGTCAAAAACAAAGAATAGCCATTGCCAGGGCAATAATAAAAAATGCAGAGTTACTTCTGTTAGATGAAGCAACATCTGCACTGGATAATGAATCTGAAGCTTTGGTACAAAAGGCCTTGGATGAACTGATGCAAGAAAAAACATCCATAGTAATTGCCCACAGACTATCTACAATTGAAAAAGCAGATAGGATTCTGGTTATGGATAAAGGTACAATAGTGGAAGAAGGAACCCATGCCCAGTTACTAAGTCAAGATGGATTGTACGCAAAACTATACAACCTACAATTCGAAGAAAACAAAACAGCATAAAAAAAGTGGTCCAATAAAATGGACCACTTTTAGTATTTAAAACCTCTGACACGGTTAAGTACTTGAATAAATCTTTATTTAGCCACGGATCTTCACTGATCTACACAGATATTATGGCTCTTTTTTGGGGTCCTTATATTGCCACTGAAACCAATACTTTATGCTACATGCTGGGCCTTGAAAAATGCAATTAATTCTAGAACTGATGCTGGGTCCTGAATTAGTTATATTAATTTAACAGACCCAGCAGTAAGCCCAGATAATAAATTTCAGGTGTTTCAGATGCAAATAAAGATTTTAATACCTTGACACGGTTAAGTACTTGAATAAATCTTTATTTAGCCACGGATCTTCACTGATCTACACAGATATTATGGCTCTTTTTTGGGGTCCTTATATTGCCACTGAAACCAATACTTTATGCTACATGCTGGGCCTTGAAAAATGCAATTAATTCTAGAACTGATGCTGGGTCCTGAATTAGTTATATTAATTTAACAGACCCAGCATCATGTACTGCACCCCAAATGTTAGACAAAAAGTATAACTATTTGGAGGGTGATTAACATG
>CAYYRM010000225.1:0-4260 GCA_964474005.1 uncultured Eubacteriales bacterium | reverse complement strand
GTAATTTACTAAAATGAATAGTCACATCAGAAAAGTCCACATGACGTAGAATCTCACTGGCCCTAGGGGTAACAGAATTTAGTTTTACTGGCTGAGTTAGATTAAAATGTTTACTGGGATAAGGGGGATCGAAAATCAAAACAGGTCCTTGGGGTAAATTTTCTGGTAAAAAGCCATCGAATACAAAGATATCAAAGTTATCTGTCATTTGATCCTGATATTTGTCTGAATCAACCCTACTAACTTTAATATTCTCATTTAGTGCCAAAGCCACCTCTAGAAATCTGTTCCCCCCTGAAACCACTAAAACACGGTTATTTTCCCGCTGATGATTTATGGCATAGTAAACATTGTCTTGTAAAACATCGTCTTTAAGCTCTAGTTCAACTTTAAACCAAGATGAAGCTTCAATATTTCTCCACACAATATTTTGTCTTTGTCCAGGGTTAAGCTCCACATTACGCTTTCCCACATTGGCTCCAGTACTATCATATAAATTTAACACCGATGACATATTAGCTTGTCCATTGTTACCAACTGTTACCATAATCCGTTGTCCATCTACTATCATACCTTCTATGAACAAATTACTTACTTCGCCCTTACCCACTGACAAAAACTCAAAGGACGGGGTATTAAAGGATATTTCCTTGAAGTTACCATCACTAATTAGTATGATTTCCACATTGTCTAATCCAGACATCATGTTTTCCGCCAGAACAAAAGCCTCTTGTAAGTTGGGGCTATCTGAAGAAAAGTATAGACCATCTAAGCTAGATGTTATTTGTGACCTACTTTTTGTAAAGCCAGTGATAACCTCTGCCCTGTCCCCTGCTGAAATAATGGCCATGGATGAATCACTGCTCTTTTTATCTGCCATATCAGTAATTGCCTTTATTCCTTCATCGAGCCTAGAAGCATCACCATTTCTAACGGCCATGGAAATGGATGTATCTATGATGACAATGATATCCACGTGATTTTTGCCAAAGCCTTTGATTATTGGGCTGGCCAAGGAAAAAACCAGTAAAAAGGCAATAAACAGCTGTAGATATAACAACATATTTTTCAGTATCTTATTTATATTGATTGCAGATGAAGTAAGACGATTAATTTTATCCCATAACATTATACTTGATATAACCTTGGGTGTGGTTTTCTTTTTCATCATATAAAATAACAAGATCACAGGAATAACCAAAAGGCCTATAAAAGCCAAAGGCACTAAAAATATCAAATTAACCACACCTCCTATATTTTACCTGATTGAATATAAGACTTTAGCCCATGTATTATTTCTAAGCTATTATGGGTTGTATCTACGTAGATATATTTAAATTTACGGTTCTCACAAAATCCTTTTATTTCATCACAATGGGCTTTAAAGGTTTCTTTATATGAGTTTAAAGTCCAATAATCCAAATCGATACTTTTGGTTTTCCCTGACTCGCTATCCACAAGTTTTAAACCACCTCTGAAATCTGGGTTTGCTTCCTCTGGGCTTGCCACATGAAAAACCCAAACATCTTGCTGAATTTGTGCCAATTGGTTTAACCCCTCTTGATAGCCTCCTTCGTTTAAAAAGTCAGAAAAAACTAAGGTTACTTGTTTAGGCCTTAAAAATTTTTTCAAGGAGCGCAAGCAAGAATTTAAGTCCCCTTGATTTTCAAAGGTAAGGGTTTCCATAAACTTTAGGACTTTACCATAAGCCCTTTCCCCATATACAGGGGCCAGATAATTGTCTATACCTTTAACACCTAAGGCCACAGAAACCCTGTCATAGGCCCGTAAACTCATATAGCATAAAGATAAAGCTATTTCCATGGATCTAAGCCCCTTGTGGGGAATACCAAAATCCATGGACTTACTACCATCTATAATCACATTCAAAGTGGCATCAACCTCACTGCGGTTTAGCTTTGTATAAAGCCTTGAAGACCTACCATAAAGGGACCAATCAATACGCCTGATGTCATCCCCAGGCTGGTATTGCCGAAAGTCAGCGAATTCTAAAGATGAGCCATATTTATTAGTAAGCCTTTTTCCACTGTTATTCCCAGTGATACCCCCCCTTAGGATTAGGGCCAATTGATTAAGCTTTTCATAATCAATTTCAAATTGCCATTTCATTTTAAGCCTTCTCCACAGAGTTTAAGATATCTTTAATAACGGAATCTGAACTAATCCCTTCACCCAATGCTTCGAAATTCAATATAATCCTATGTCTTAAAGCTGGCACCGCCACCTTATCAATGTCACTGAAACTCACATTGTAGCGACCATCTAACAGGGCTGAAACCTTAGAAGCCAAAATAATGCTTTGAATGCCCCTGGGGCTTGCCCCAACATCCACATATTTTTTTACCATTTCCGTTGCGTACTCATTTTGTTTATGGGTTG
This sequence comes from uncultured Eubacteriales bacterium, assembly GCA_964474005.1. Classification (GTDB taxonomy): domain Bacteria; phylum Bacillota; class Proteinivoracia; order Proteinivoracales; family Proteinivoracaceae; genus Alkalicella. The sequence continues at coordinate 1,860 of CAYYRM010000225.1, read as the reverse complement.
CAGAAAGCACCTTTATACTGTAATCTAAAACACTTTCTGCCATGGGTATTTCCCGGGCAAGGCTGTTAAATTTTAGTACATCTTCTCCTTCAATAACTGGCTTTGCCCTATAGCTGTCTTTACCTGTGGTCCTTTGCACAATTTCTTTTAACTCATTAAACTTTGGGTATTCCACTAAAATTTTAAATAAAAATCTATCCAGTTGAGCTTCAGGCAATGGATAAGTACCTTCCATTTCCAGTGGATTTTGAGTAGCCATTACAAAAAAAGGCTTAGGTAATGAATAAGTTTTCCCAAAAACCGTAACTGATTTTTCTTGCATGCTCTCAAGGAGCGCACTTTGGGTTTTTGGTGTAGCCCGATTAATCTCATCTGCTAACACTAGATTGGCAAAAATAGGACCTTGTTTAAATTGAAAATCATCTTCCTTACCAGGAATTATAATGTTTGTTCCTGTGATATCAGAGGGCATGAGGTCTGGTGTAAACTGAACACGGTTATAGGATATATTGAAAACTTCCGACAAGGTTTTAACCAACATGGTCTTACCCAAGCCAGGAACCCCCTCCAATAATACGTGTCCACCAGAAAGGATTGCTATCATTGAAAGATCTATAACATCTTGTTGACCCACAATGACCTTGGAAATCTCTGATTTCACTTCATTTATCTTTTGTAATAGCTCCATATATTCTCCTCCTTATGGTGCGATGGATTGGAAATACTTCCTTATATAATCCTCTAAAGGTTTTGGTATATCCCCTCTGTTTACAGTTGTAATGGCATCACGGTGATAATTTCTGAACACATCGGTATATGGTGTGCTTATCAGGTTTGGATTTAGCTTAATAATATCCTTAAGGGTATGTCCACCTTCACCACTACCATCTAATTTCACTTCCTTATCCCTTGGAATAAAGACAAAATCCTCAGGCTTACTGCTTCCATCACCATCAGGGCTGTGACCACCACCTGGGTTAGCACCAGGCTCTTCACTTCCTTCCCCAGGTGTCTCCCCCCCTTCTGAGGGTTCCCCACCTTCGGAAGGTTGCTCCCCTGGGGTTTCCCCTGGTTCACCACCATTTGGTTCTTGTCCAGGATTGTTTGGGTTTCCACCAGTACCTGGGTCAATGCTTTCTGAAGGGTCTAGTATTTCCTGTAGTTCTTTACCTTCATTATTGCTTTTAATTTGTTCAAGCAATTCCTTCAGTTCACTTAAATCAGAGTCAGTGAATTCACCATCTAGGTTTTCTATTAACTTATCAAGGGATTCTTTTTCCCCTTGACCTAGTTTAAGATCCTTTAATTCATTTAATTTATCTTGTAACTCTTCAGACAATAATGGGTCCGATATCAAATCCTTAATATTTTCTATGGAATCTAGGATCTTTTCTATTTCTTCAATCTTATCAGTTACATCTTTCATCTCTTCTAACTTCTGTTGCAAAAGTTCTTCAATTTCTTTTTGCAAAATATCTAAATCCTCAAGGGTTTGGCTCTTTTCCACCAACTCCTTCAGAAGTTCTAGTTCCTCAATGAGCTCCTTAAATATATCTCCGTCCATATCATCCAGTTCATCAATGATCTCATGGATACCATCAACTATCTCTTGTTTTTTTTCGTCAATATACTTATCCCTCTGAAAACTTTCGGATAATACAGGGGCAAAAATAATTGTTGCTAACATTATCAACACCATGGTTAAAGCCATTAGGGAGTGGGACTTAAACAATTTATTGTTCCACTTGACCTCAGCCTTGTTTTTCTTTATATATTCTTTGGTATCCTCTTTCATAAGCTTAAACATCAAACTTTCGTTTTCAGCATGTCGGAACTCCAAATAAGTTGAAATACGTTCTT
>CAYYRM010000224.1:0-4310 GCA_964474005.1 uncultured Eubacteriales bacterium | reverse complement strand
GCAATCTAATTCTATACTTGAGATGTTGATATAAGTAGGGTAGGATGTTTTGCAAAAAAATATAAATTTTTGATGCTTATTTTTATCATTTCAGCATTGGGGATTACTGGTGTGCCAGGATTTAATGCATATCCCAGTAAATCGATGTTACACCATGCCATTACAGAAGCATTTGCTCATGAAGGTTTAGTAAGTCTTTGGTGGGCTGAGAAAATATTTACTCTATCTTCAGCTTTAACTGTATGCTACTTTACTAAGTTATTTAGAGGTCTATTTTTAGGTGAGATACCTGAAAAGTATAAAAAGCTTCCTGATATACCTATATTGATGAAGCTAGTCTTAACTTCATTTGCTGCATTTATGCTGTTTATCGGATTTTTTCCACATGTTCCATTCAAAGCTATTGTTCTACCAACTGTATCAACCTTTGGATACGATTCCTATGCATTTGGGTATGTGGAAAAGTTTAAGATTTTTAATGGTGAAGATATTATGGCTGCGGTAATTGTCTTTCTTTTAGCTTCTATAATTTATTTAACCTTCGAGAAATTTAATCTTTATAAAACTTCTTTCCCGCAGTGGATGAGCGTTGATAAACTGGTATACACTCCATTAATAAAGGGATTTATGTTTATGTGTTTAGGTCCTGGTGTAGTACTTGATAGGACTGTAAATAAAATGTATCAGGGCACTGGTCAAGCTTCCATGGGTATTTTTAAGCAAATTGGTGAAATTGAGACTAACGTTAATAAAGCTTATTCAGGTGCTGGTAAAATTTCTATAGCAGTATGTCATGGTATTGACCATTTTGAGTCTACTGTAAATGAGCTTAGTAAAATTGGTTCAAACGAAGAGATCTGTCAGGGTATAGCTAAACTTGATGGTACAACATCTCAAGAGTATTCACAAATAACTGAAAGCATGAAAGAAGCAAAGGATAAAGGCACTATAACAACCCTAAAAATGTGTGATATGATGTCCAAGCAACAAGGGGAGCATAAAATAATGCTAGATGCTGACTTTAACTGTAAAAATGGTCACTGTCCTTTTGCTCCAGATAAAAAATGTTATAAAAAGGAACCTACCTTCTGGGAAAAGCTATCTGTTAATCCAGATTGGAACCTTAAAAACCTTAATTTTGATACTTTAATTGTTGCGACACTTTTCACTATTTTACTACTAATTCTAGTTTTTTTTAGCAAAGAAATACTATAATATGCTATAATAGATGAGATGGCGAAACGCCATCTCACACTTGTATTTTAAGGGGGCTAACATAATGAAAGTGGTATCTATTTCCATAAGTGAAAAAAAGGGTATGAAAAAAACTCCCATTGACAAAGCTAACATTTTAGAAGGTTTTGGAATTGAAGGCGACGCCCATGGTGGTAAATGGCATCGGCAAATAAGCTTGCTGGCTGAAGAAAGCATCAATAAAATGAAGGCCATGGGGTTAGATGTTAGTTATGGTAGTTTTGCAGAGAATCTAACAACAGAAGGTATAGAATTAAATAAATTACCCATTGGAACATTATTAAAAATAGGGGATGAAGTTATACTTTCAGTCAGTCAAATTGGCAAGGAGTGCCACACTCGTTGTGCAATTTATCACCAAGCGGGAGATTGTGTAATGCCTAAAGAGGGAATATTTGCCTATGTGTTAAAGGGTGGTTCAATAAAAGCAAATGACCCAATTGAGATAATTGAAGGTTTTAATTCAGCGGTCTTAACCGTTAGTGATAAAGGTTCAAAGGGTGAAAGGGTAGATACTGCAGGGCCTAAAATACAAGTTTTGTTAGCTGCATTAGGAATCTGTACAATAGAGAGCACCATTGTACCAGATGATTACAGTGATATACAAAACGTCCTTCAAGATTGGATAGCTAATGAAGAAATAGATTTAATTATAACCACAGGGGGGACAGGCTTATCACCTAGGGATATTACCCCTGAAGCAACCCTTCCCTTAATAGAAAAAGAAGTGCCTGGAATTTTAGAGGCTGTTAGGTATAAAACAGGTAAAATTACCAACAGGGCTTATTTAACCAGGGGAGTTTCAGGAATAGCCAAGGATAAATTAATTATAAATTTACCTGGTAGCGAAAAGGCTGTCACTGAGAGTCTAGAGGTAATTTCGGAATTTTTGATCCACGGACTTGAGACCCTAAAGGGTAAATCAAAGGATTGTGGTAGACTATAAAAGAAAGAAGTGGTTTCATTGAAAAGAGTTTTTCTATCTTTACTAATCATATTAGTTAGCTTTACCATGGTTGGTTGTACATTGTTTACAAGAAACCAGGCGGAGCCTGAAATATTTGTGGTACAAAGAACCTTTTTTCCAATGGATACCATTTTAACTGTGGTGTTACATTCCCATGACACCAATATGGCGGAAAACGCCATAAAAGAAGCAAACAAAGAAATACAAAGACTAGAAAATCTTTTAAGCTCCACCATTCCCTTAAGTGAAGTGAGTCAAATAGCCCAAATGGCTGGGATTGAGCCTGTAACAGTTAGTGAAGAGACCATGGAACTAATCCTTTTAGGAATAGAATATGGCCATATTACAAATGGTAAGTTTGACATAACAATCGCACCGTTACTAGAAACCTATAATTGGCGTCAAGGAGCACAAACCAATAATAAATCATTACCTGAACCTAATAAAATAGAAGCTGCAAAATCCTTGGTGAACTTTAGAGAAATTCAAATAGATCAAAACAATATGACTGTATTTCTCCCAAGGACTGGTATGAAAATAGACTTAGGTGGTATAGCTAAAGGATATATCATTGACAGGGCAGCAGACTTATTAAAGGAATTAGGGATGGAGCATGGCTACGTGGACGGCGGAGGGGATATTAGATTTATTAGACCTAAAGCTGATGGGTCTCCTTGGAGAATAGGAATTACAAATCCTAGGGGTCCAGGGATAATAGCTGCTGTCACAGGAACTGACAATGCCATTTTATCTTCTGGGGATTATGACAGATATTTTATTACCGATGATGGTGTTAGGGTACATCATATCATAGATCCTCATACTGGTTATCCCTCAAGTTTAGCACAATCTGTAACGGTTGTGGCAGAGAATGCAGTGGTGGCTGATATTTTGTCCACAGCCTTTTTCATGCTACCCATTGAAGAGGTAATGGATATAGCTAAAAAGCAAAATGTCCATGTGCTAATAGTTACAGGTGAAGGGCAAATAGTTATGTCTAAGGATATGGAAGATATAACGACTTTGGTGGAATAAAGGAGTAGATTTAAGTGAAAAAAGGCGATATTATTATAATTTCAGTGGTATTGGTTCTGGCCCTAATTAGAGGTCTTATCTATTACGTAGGACTAGATACCGATGAAGAAGGCGCCATACTTGTAATTGAGGTAAGTGGAGTGGAAGTTGCAAGGAAACCACTTATAGAAAAAGGTAGAGATGTTATCGAAACATACTACGGACCTGCAGGTGAAACTGTGGTTCAATATTTTGAAAGGGGCGCTAGGGTATTAACTTCTGACTGTCCAGATAAGGTCTGTATAAATTACGGCATGATGGATAGACCAGGGCATACCAATGCATGCCTTCCAAATAGAGTAGTTTTTAGAATAATTGGGGGAAATGACGACACAGATATCAATTTAAGATAGGGTGAGGAAACGTTGAGGAGTCGTAAAACATTTAAGCTTGTTCATATAGCGTTACTAATATCTATGGCAACAGTAATGCATGCCTTGGAACGTTTTTTACCTGTGTTATCGTTTACTATTCCAGGAGCAAAGCTGGGTTTAGCAAACATATTCACATTAGTAACCATTAATATCTTCGGAGTTTTTTATGGTTTTGTGGTAGCCATAACTAGGACTTTTTTAGCAGCCTTAATTACAGGTAATTTTGGTCCACCATTTATATTGAGTATTTCAGGGGCCATATTTAGCACCTTGGTTATGGGGATTTTGGTTTATTTATTTAAGGGTAAAATTAGTAATATTGGTGTAAGTATAGTTGGTGCCATTGCCCATAATGTAGCACAATTATTTGCAGTAACTATAATTTTAAAAAGTTTATACTTTTACTCGTATTTACCCTATCTACTATTATTTGCTATACCCACAGGTGTCTTTGTGGGGGCAACAACAAATTATATGATAAAAATTTTAGCAAAAATTATAAAATTGCAGGAAAAATAACTTTTTAGTGGAATACTAAAACAAATAAAGGTGTGTGGGAGAAGTGAGATCAGCAATTAATCCGTGGATTTTAATTATTTTTATAGTAATAGGAGCCCTATTGGGGAATGTTATTGGGAATT
>CAYYRM010000223.1:0-4323 GCA_964474005.1 uncultured Eubacteriales bacterium | reverse complement strand
TTTCTTACCATATTGAAATGCATTGCTTCTAATATAGTAAGGTTCTTGGATAAGTATAGGTTCTACAAGGAGTTTGCCTGAATTATGGTAAATCCCCCATCTTATATTAGTATCGTCATAGGTAAGAGATTCTTTATTATCTATATTTGATTGGTCGGATACTTCCATGGAGCAGATAACCAAGTTGTGATCATACCCTGTGATTAACTGTTTATACTCAAAGGGAATTATAATTTGGTTATCTTTGGAGATTATCCCCCACTTGCCATCTTTGGCTACTTTAAATCCCTGCATATATGGGATTTCCTCTGCGTTACTATACTCCAATGGTATAACTATTTTCCCTTGTCTGTCAACATAACCATGTGTGCCACCAGATATATAAACTTCATCGTATTCATATTCAACAGTTACCCCTAATGCAACATGCACATATCCTCTATAAAATGGACCCACATAATCCCAAGTAGGTTCTATGACAATTTCCCCCGTATATATATTAGCAAATCCCCATTTGCCATTAACCTGAAACTGTATCATACCACCTTCACACTCTTCTTCTGCCATAAACATAAATTTAGGTAAGTATAGTTTATCATCATCAACTAGATATAACTTATTATCTTTTATAACTCCATCAGCAGAGGACATAACTCCAGTATGATAAATTTTACATTTTAGCATAAAATTCCCCCTTGAATATAGTTTTTATAATCAAAAAGCTATTCAATTTTCAAAGACCAGTTAAAGACAGTTATACACCATCTGAGCAAAAGTAATGGATATATGTATGCATATGCCCTCTCATGTGAATCTAAAAGAATTATACCCCATGGTTTTGACAACACTATGTCAATACCATGGGGTGTTTTCCAAGCTCATTATGGCTATATCTAACTATTACTTGACAAGCACCTATTGCTTCAACAACGTCACCTTTCTCATCAGTGGGAGTAAATGCCAAATGAAATACGGAAAGTAATATGGTGATACATCTTTGAGTATAAAATCTAAAATGCACGCTTCCCAAAATAATACTCCGTACATCTCCATAAAAACTTGGGCAAATGCCTCTGGAGAATTGTGAAACACATTATATATAGCAGGTATGAATAAAGCCTACCTTGCTTTTTTGGAACAACTAAGCTAGGTTGAAAGCTAATTCCCTGACAAAAAAACTCTCTTTTTATAGAGTTTTAAAAATTATGGTATTTCCATAAACATTTGTGCTGCCATTTTATAACATTTGCCCATAAATTTATCCGTCAAACTAAAAACAACTGGCATGGTCTGTCCACAGTAGTATTTACCATCTTGCAACGAAGAATATAGTTCTTTAACTTTATTATCACTAACATAAAAATACCTATATAATTCGTTATTATAACTAAAATTTAGTTGAATCTTTCTGTTTTCAGGAAAAGATTTTATAACTATAATTGGATTATGGATTTTAACAAATAGTAGAGATGCTTGTCCACTGATTTCATGGTCAGATACCTCTTTGGAATTATTATAAAAAATCTTATTTGGTTTATCAAATCCTCGATTATTTATTAGATCATTCAAAGTAACTCTCCCTGTTTTAGTCCAATAATTAGAGGAATCATAAACATAGTTTTCAGGTTGAGCCTCTGTTGGGCTATGTGATAAAAACCTTATTTTCACCTTATCTAATATCTCAACATGACTACCATCTTCATATGTAATATCTTTCAAGGGTACAGAACCCTCATTATGTTGATTACCACTTACTGGCCTAATCCATTCACCAGTATATGAATCAACACCTGCAATACAATATTCACCTTTTTTTGAACTTTTAGCTAATATTACAATCTCCTTCTCCATTAGCTCCCCTCCAAATAGTTCTTACAGGTGAACAATATCTAAGTTATATATTTTTCTAAAAATATCAGCAACTAATCCCCTATGGCATTGTTCAGCTGTAGACTCACTGCATAGTAAGCAAATCCTTTTGCTAACAATTTTTTTGTCTAAAATGTATCTAGTAATGTCTCTAGAATTCATGGTTTGATAAAACTCTTCCATATACTGTTCCCAAGTAATCTCGTTATTTTTAAACTTCTTCAATGTACTGTCACTTGGTGCAAACATTGTATCGTGAGTATAATCAACATCACATATCTCTTTCAAAAAATACTTTATATCTGGGTATTTTGTAAAGGCTGCTAATTGTGAGGTATTATTCAAACGTATATCTAATACCTCTTCAATTTTATTTCCCTTTATTAATGTAAAAAATAACTCAGCACTCTTTTTCGTAAACCCTATTGTATATATAATATTACTCATGAAATCTTCACCTTCGGTTCATCTTCTATTCTATATCCAATTTCACTGTTTCTAATCTGATAGCTTCTTCTAACCATTTCCTCCCATGACAAAGTTTCATTGAAGAGATCTATTTGATCCCTGTCTGGAAAATATTGCTCAACTAATCTATTTTCGATACTTTCTTGAGTTTCAAAGGATTCGTCTTCTAAAATATTCTTTATTGTGTATCCTAATTTATGAAATTCCTTTGCAACCATAATATTTCTGTGGCAGGTACTAGGGTCTTTTTCAGCACACATAAATGCGAATGTATAGTTTAACCTTATTCCGGCTTCAATTTTTCGTACACCACTTTGGAAAATCTCTGTTTTAGCAAACTCTTCAAAATCTAGAAAACCTTTTTTGTGTAGAATGGGATTATCTTGTCTTGCACCAAACTCATTTTTGTAATTTCTATATAATATTCCATTATTCTTTAAAACCTGCTCAAGGTTATTCTTATTAAAATCCTCGTAAAAAGAAGAAGTCGGGTTACTTCGAACATCAATCAAGCTATTTACTCTATACTTTTTTAAAACGCTAATAAACTTCTCTAAATTAAAGGCAGAATATCCAATTGTGTAAATGTCATTCACCTTAATCACCACCCAATGTATCGTTAAATTATCCACTTTTTCTGAACATTTGTTCTAACTCTATGGTAATACTTATAATATCCATTGTCAACAAAATAGTAAAGCAAATTACTTAATAAAGATAAAATATTATTGTAAAAGTAAAAAGCTAAATTAGCACAATGATATTGTTCCTACCTTAAAACCCCAATAACCTTACAATTATAATTTTGTTTTTTCCAATATGAATAAAAAGAATAACCGCAAAGACAATTATACACCTTTTGACCAAAAGTTATAAACATATGTATGCTAATATGCCCTATCATGTGTCTATAAGAATTATACCCCATGGCTTTGACAACACTATGTCAAAAACCACGGGGTACTTTTGAAGCCCATTAGTCTATATATCTCTATTTCTTTCTTACTGGAATCCAGACCTCGCAGGTATAATCGTCTGACTGTGTATTTCCTGGGCCATAGACTTGAATCTCATAATCCATGGATTTTTCATAGCCACTTGCTGGTAACCACTCAGAAAATATCTGGGTGGTCAGTACATCAAGGGGATGCACCTTTTGTTTTAGGTTACCTGTTGCTGTAAAAACGACCCATGTGCTTGCAGGTATTTCAAAGGAAGTAAGTTCTGGGTAATCTCCCCCAGCATCTTCAGCACCTATTGCTTCAACAATATCGCCATTCTCATCGGTGTGGGTAACCCCCATCTGCCAAAAGGGTTCTCGATAAAGCTTATACTTATCTCGTATAATAAGATTCGCACCGTTATTCAAAAATTCATCCCAAAAGGCCCATCGGTCACCCATTTCTTCAGTCCAGTGCCCTGCTTCCTTGTTTGTTGTCCACTTACCAAAGTTTTTCACAACCCCAACACCTTTAATAACACCCTTTTGTTCAATACGATACTCCATATCCACATCTCCTTTTAATGAAATATGGAAGGTGATACGTGGAAACATCCTGAGTTTAACACCTAAAGTACATGCTTCCCTAGGGGATACTCCATGCATCTCCCGAAAAGCCCGGGCAAATGCCTCTGGAGAATTGTAACCATACTTCAAAGCCACATCAATCACTTTGACCTTACCAGTCTGTAACTCCAATGCTGCAATGGAAAGTCGCCTATTCCGTATATACTCAGCAAGGGAAACCCCAACCACATAAGAAAAAATCCTCCCAAACTGATACACATTACAACAAACAATCTTGGCAACCTCATTAACGTCAAAGTTTTCGGTGATATGCTCCTCAACATAGTAAACCACTTCATTCATCCTTCTCAGAAAGTCCACAATACTCCCTCCCTTCATATTAAGGATAACAGGTATGGTAAAAGCTTACCTTGCATTTTTGGAACAAGTGAGCTAGGTTGTGATTATTGGGTTCTAAT
>CAYYRM010000222.1:0-4325 GCA_964474005.1 uncultured Eubacteriales bacterium | reverse complement strand
TATCTTCCATCTTTTGTCGGGAAAACTGGATTAGTGCAAAATCTATGGCTTTTATTGTATTCTCATCAAAGGAGTCTAGGTTGTTTAAATCTAATTTTTCTATTTGTAAGCCCATTGATTCAACTATAACCTTAGTTGTGGGGTAAATGGGTGCATCATGGACTATGATTCTTTGGTTTGGTTTAACAGATGTATTAAATACGTTTCTGATAGCACCTGTCCCAGCTCCACGAACTAAGATGGCTGCTTCGCTATCAAAAAATTGGGCAAGGACTTTTTCCACTTTGTCAGTGTAGTGAGGTTTACCTAGTGCTGGTACCACCCCGTAATCTCCCCCTTGTAGGAACTCATAACCTGTAAAGTGCTGGTGTATGATATCTACTAGCTTGAACTGTAGTTGCTTGGCTTGTTCTATATCTATTGTTTTAATTGGATATGTCTTCATCTGAGGTGACCTCCTTACTATATGCTCAGTAACTGATTGGGGTTATCTATTAAGAATTTATTAATAGTTTCTTGGGAAATTCCTGCTTGTAAAAGATTAGGGATGAAGGTATTTACAAGATAGCTGTAGCCAATACCACCATTGGATTTTAGGTGGGATTTTCTTGTGAGGTCTAAAGATAGCACTATTTGGTCTTGGTGCCCTCTTTTTATGAGTTCTGATATGAGTTTAATTCTAGTTTGGTCAGGCTGGTAGTTTATTTTGCCGATGGTATCAAAGCCTAAATAGCATCCTTTATCCGCTACCCTTAAGTGGTAATCCATGTTTTCAGATAAATCCATATGACCAATTAAGACTTTAGATATGTCTACTCTCCATTCGTTTAAGAGTGCTATCTGTTCTAATGCCATGGTTCCTAATGTGGTATGTGTGAATATTGGTTTACCTGTATCGTGATGTACCCTAGCTACGATTTTAAGTAGCTTTTCCTCCACTGGTGTTATGTTGTTGTGGCTGGTACCCACTTCCCCTAAAACATGTGCTTTTGAGTCAGTTTTGTCTATGCCTATTTCAATGTCTTCTAATAATAATTTTTCAAGTTCTTTGTCGCTTTTTTTATATACGTAGTCTGGGAGAAAGGGTTCTTTATAAAAGCCCGTACTTGCTATGATATTTAGCCCTGTTTGTTCTGAAACCTTTAACATTGCGTTTATATCTCGACCCATACCCCTATTGGTAACTTCGATGATTGTATCGATCCCAAGTAGTTTGAGCTCGTTCATTTCCTCTATTACTTTATCTATATCGTCAAAGTTAGTATCTGGGTCTTTTTTTTGTCCTGATAGGTCAACCTTTAGGTGCTCATGGATATATGTTTTTCCCAATTTCCCTATAGGACCTTTTATTGTTGTAATCATTTGTTTAACTCCCCTCTTTTAAATATTATCCAAAAATCCACTTCTTTTTTGTTTATAGCTTTCTATAAAATATTTAGTGAAAAGATCTGGCTTTTTATATATATTGCTAATTTTTTCAGCCAAGCTAATGGCTTTAAAACCTTGATCTATTCCTTGGGGGGCCATCACAACTATTGATGTGGCTAGTTCTTCTGTTGGTATATTTATGGCAGTGGCATTGACCATATTGGCTACCTTTATGAAGTATTTGCCTGAGTTTGATTGTACCTTGGCCCCTGTTTTTCCCCATTGTCCTAAAACTGAATCCCCTAAATTGTATAGATCTATGGGACCCTCAGCTGTGATTACTAGATCCACTTTTTCAAATAAGTCTTGTAGTAGTTTTATAGTTTCGGTTCTTTCATGGGGTATAGGCTCAGGTATTTCAATTATTTCTAGTTCGTCTATAAATTCCTCTAAAATCTTTTTTATAAGTGCAAACATATCTATACCACTTGGCAAAATATTTGAACCTTCCTTTGGAATAGCTATTTTGTACTTAGTTGGTTTCACAGTTATGGTATCGATTAGCTCTTTTACTACATTTTTACAGAGTTCAAAATCGTGTGATATGACTCCTATCCCTGGTATAAATTCTATACTGTCAGTGGATTGGCGCTTGGTATTACCTTGTAAGCCTAGGCCTTTGCCCATTATTGAATATAAGCCACAACTTATGGCAGGTGCTAAGACTGACCCACCCCCATCAGTTCCAATGACAAAATCGTTTATTCCTAGTAGAATATTTACACAGCTTCCACTGGATGAACCTGTCATTACTTTACCTGTTAGGGGATTTATGAGATTTACGTCTATTGCCCTTCCCCCTTCAGCCATTACGTCAACGGTGTGAAATACAAAGCCATTTAGTTGAGACAATGTGCTAACTAGTTCTTTTGGTATTTGGTTTGTATCTTTCACCCCGAATAAGTGAATGTTGGTATCAGGATTATTTTTTAAAGCAATCACAGCATCATCCATGACATTTTTCTTACGATAGGTGATGGTTTTATTTATATATTTTTCGGCTTTTTCCATTGCTTTGCTTACTTTTAGAACTTGATCTAGGGGTTTATTTAAGTCCATTTTATCACCTGCTTTTTTTGTAATTATTAGGGGAGAATTTCTTCTCCCCCTAAAATGTTTCTTATACTGGCGGTGTGAACAAACCAATAAGTGCTAAGATATTTACTAGAATACCTACTAGAATTGCAGCTATGGGTCCTACTGCCATTCTAACAACTGGTCTACCTGCGATATCGTTAAGGATATATAGACCTGCCACTGCAAAGAAACCAATACCAGGGGCGATTGCATTTGCTGCATTCATACCACCTACTAGTAATGCCACTTCAAGTAGTCTGGACATAGCATTTCTGATATTGTCACCGGATTTTCTGATACCAGGGAAACGGTCTAGGAATCTAGCGATTCCATCTAGTAAATATACCTCTGCTCCGATAACAACTGCACCTATGATACCTGCTAGGATTGGATTTCTTACGAAGAAACCGATTGCGAATACAAATGTCATACCTACAGGTCCGTATACACCTGTGGCAATTGCAGTTGAAGCTATTAATGGGATAAAACCGATACCGCGAGCCAATGCTGCTATACCTGCATCGAAATATTGACCTTCACTTAGAAGTCCAAGGGAAATTGGGTCACCTGCCACTAGGCTTAAGGAAGTTGCAGTTGCTACTAGGCCACCCATAACCATAAGGATCGGTGCATTCTTTTTGATCTTCTTAACTCTTTCACTGAAGATAGCTGCTAAATCCACTGATTCTTCTTCTGATTTCTCAGTCATAGCGAAGAATAAAAGAATCGCCATACCTACAATAAGTGCTGTTCCTTCTTGGTTCATAGCTACTACTCTTTCACCGATGGTAATTGGGTGATTTGTGTTAATCCAAACTGCACCTTGTCTTGCTAATACTGAGATAAAAAGGTTTAATGCACCCTTTTTAGCTCCATATTGGAATCCTGTTGCAAGGGCAGGGAAAGCTGCGAAAGCTATTACGATTGGTGCAGAAACTGCTCCTAGACTTCCTAAGAAGTTTACTGGTAATTTTGCAAATAAGTCAACGATGAATTGTAGTCCTACTAGTAAACCAATACCGTATGCTGCTCCGATGGCTCCTGCCAGTGGAGTACCTACTTTACTGTTTGGAGAAAAAGTACCTATGATATCAGTTCCTAAGAAAATACTATGGATTAGGATTATACTTGTTGTTAGAGAAAATGGGATACCAAAACCGATAACTAGACCAAAGCTCATTGCAAATGCAGTTGCAGCTAATTCCTTTCTCCCCATTCTTCCTTCAATGTGTTCTGGCATAACTGGTCTTAAACCATCGTTAAAAACTGCGATTCCTCTGTTAGCCATTATTGATGCAAGGGCACCAATTATCGCTATTACAAAATATTGCATTTTGATTCCTCCCTGTGTTTTTTTATTTGTCTCAGTAACTTATATCTTGATATATAAGTTGCTGAAAAAGTTGGTTAGGCCTTTTTAAGTATTTCATGAATTATGGTTGGGACTGCTTTTTCGAAGTGGTCGCCTGTAAAACCGAAAGCTACCTTTCCTTCTTCTACAGCTTTAATTATGTCTTCATCCTTTGGTGGTTTACCTGGCATAGAAACTGTGGCGCATTTGTCACGGGTTAATAAAGCCATTGCCATACTTAAAGCACCGCCACCACCTGTGTGACATGCACCTAGGTAGTAGTCAGCTTTGTTTTGTTTTACATCATTAGCCGCTTGAATATCTGACTTTACTTCCACTGAGACCTTATCTCCACCTAGTTTTTTTACTAGGTCAGCTATGGCCTGTTTTTCTACCTGACCGCCAATCACGATTCTTATCATTTTTGTCCTCCTTTCAATCGATTTTTTTCCTCCATTGTACAAAGGTG
>CAYYRM010000221.1:0-4334 GCA_964474005.1 uncultured Eubacteriales bacterium | reverse complement strand
TGCTCTTTGGGTTTAGTGTTTTCTCCCTTATTTTTTCTTTTAAATTATTTGATTTTTTTATAAATGCTCAAGATAAGTTTTATCAAAGAACTGTATAAATACTTTAATCCTTTGCCAAGAAACTTTAGTACCTTAGATATTGAGATATCAAGTATCAATATGAGTCCAATAACCATAAAGGAAATACTTGTAATAATGGTGCCTACCACCCCTAAACCTCTGAGAAAAACCGTTGCCATAACTGCCCCTAATATACCTCCGCCTTCTCCTTGTAAACCCAAATCAATGATTTCTTTACTGGTTATATTGGCATCTACTGGCACTAAGGTATATACATGATTTACTAATAAAAAGGTCCAATAAAAGATTATTATTCCTGTTACCCTATTGTTAATCTTAATATTAAATTCCTTGCTAAACATCAACTTAAAGCTATAAATTAAAAGGAAGAAAGGTAATGCTATGGAACTTCTTCCTGCTATTACAAAAAGTATTCTCCTTATGGCATTACCCAATTGTCCCACGTGTTCTGGTAAAAACAAGCTTGCCATACAAAGACCTGCTATGGTGGCAAAGAAAATAGCCTTTATTTCGCTATCAAATCTATAGTTATTGTTTTTTTTCTTTTTTCTGGGCATCTCTTTCACCCCCTAATTTTTAGAAAAATACTAGGATTAAAATACCTATTAGCCAACAGTATGCTGAAAAATAGTAAAGCTTACCTTTATTAAGTATGGCTACTAGCCATTTAATAGCTATAATTCCTGAAATGGCTGAAAAAATCAGTCCCATTAAATAAGGTAGTGCCAAGGTGGTATCGAAACCTAAATCCATGACCTTCCTAACTTGCAAAATTGTAGCCCCTAATATTGGAGGAATAGATAAAATAAAGGAATATCTTACTGCGGTTTCTTTATCTAACTTTCTGCTCAATGCCCCAGCGATGGTTGAACCAGATCTGGATATGCCAGGGAAAATCGCAAAACTTTGAAAAGCTCCCACCAAGAGTGCATCTAAGACCTTAATATCCCCTTCTTTTTTATAACCATCACCCATTTTTTGTGACAACCATAGAAGGGTTCCTGTTATTAGTAGTGCAAAACCTATAAATGTCATGTTAGTGTAAAATCCTTCGAAAAAATCTTCGAAGGTGAAGCCCACTATACCTGTTACAATTGTTGCTATTATCAACATAAAAATAAAGTTTCTCTCATCCTTAGTCTTAAGGGAGTCAAAACTTTCCTTGTTTATAAGTGATTTGGGGATATCAATGGATGCCTTTAATAATTTTACGATATCAGGACCAAAAACCCAAAAAACTGAAAATAAAGTACCTATATGGACTATAACCTCAAATGTTATCCCTGGTTGTTTAACTCCTAATAATTGCTGAGTTAAAACAATATGTGCTGAACTACTCACTGGTATAAACTCAGTCAACCCCTGAACTATACCAACTATAATTGCTTCTATAATTGTCATTGGTCATCCTCCTAGTGTTTGCCCTTAAATCTTTATTCTTTAAAAAATTATATCACACATAATGTAATAAAAAAAGATAAACCTACATATAATATAGGTTTATCAATGTTCCTGGCTGATATTTTGGGTTTAGAAAATCATTACAATCAGTACTTATAAGTCTAATGACCCTACATTGATTTTCATTTAGTCTTTCCAGTACTAATTTTTTACTATCACCTATATCCATCTCTTGATAATGGGTTTGTGGTGCTTCCTGGGTTTTAAAGATTTCTTCCATGGGGATAGGGGAATATATTATGGACACTGGGCTTCACTCCTTAGTGCATATTGGCTTCATTATTACCTTCAATCATTTGCTTTAGTTTACGTACACTTGATCCAAGTCCGCCCACTTCGTCAATTAATCCGTTGGTGATGGCATCTTTTCCAACAAGTACAGTGCCAATATCCCTTGCCAACTCTCCAGTTCTAAACATAAGCTCTTTAAATTTATCAGTGCTTATATTGGAGTTAGCTGCCACAAACCTAACTATTCTCTCTTGCATTTTATCTAGATATTCATAGGTTTGAGGAACACTAATAACTAGTCCAGTTAAACGAACAGGATGAATGGTCATGGTGGCAGTCTCAGCTATAAAAGAATAGTCTGTGGAAACTGCAATGGGAACACCGATACTATGGCCGCCACCTAATACTAAAGAGACTGTGGGTTTTGAGATGGTTTTGATCATTTCTGCCATTGCTAGACCAGCTTCAACATCACCTCCAACGGTATTTAAGATTATCAGCAAACCTTTAATTGCTGGATTCTGTTCCACAGCCACAAGCTGAGGTATAATATGTTCATATTTAGTGGTTTTATTCTGAGGTGGTAAAACTGTGTGACCTTCAACTTGCCCGATTATTGTCATCACATGGATACTGTTATCTACGGTTGGTACATTTATTTGACCGAGCTGTTGTATATTTGCCCTTGGATCTTGATTTTGAGAAGGTGACGTAGGTTGGACATTTGGTTGCGCTGGTGGTTGATTTTGGTTAAAATCCATTTTATCACTCCTTTTGTATTCAGTTATAGTTTTTTCAATAATGGAGTGTTTTAATACTTATATTTCAAAAAAGACCAAAATAAAAAGCAGAAGAAACTCTGCTTTTTATACTTCCATAATAATTGGCAAAATCATTGGCCTTCTGCGGGTTTTTTCATATAAAGCTTTACCCAGATGATCACGAATTGCCATTTTTAATTGAGACCATTCTTTTACATTTTTATCCCTACATTTTTCAAGGGAAGATTGTACAACTTGTTTTGCATCTTCAATTAAGGCCTCAGATTCACGTACATAAACAAATCCCCTAGATACTATGTCAGGTCCTGCCACTATCTTATTTGTGCCCTTTTGTAAGGTAACTACAACAACTAATATTCCATCTAAAGATAACTGTTTTCTATCCCTTAATACGATATTGCCTACATCACCAACACCTAGACCATCCACTAGGATATATCCAGATTGTACGGTACCTGAAATTTTAGCCTTTTCCTTAGAAATCTCTATAACGTCCCCTATATCTGGTAAGAAGATATTGCCTTTTTCTATACCCATTGACTCACCAATTTTTGCTAGGTTTATGCAATGTTTATATTCACCATGTACAGGAATTAGGTATTTTGGTCTTACAAGATTAATCATCATCTTTAATTCTTCTTGGCTTGCATGACCTGATACATGGATTCCTGATACAGATTCATATATCACATCTGCACCTCGCCTAAATAGGTTATTTATGGTTTTAGAAACCAATTTTTCATTACCTGGTATTGGACTAGCTGCAATGACTACTGTATCACCAGGTATAATCTCCACTTTTCGGTGGTCTGAGTTAGCCATCCTAGTTAGGGCAGACATTGGTTCACCTTGACTACCTGTAGTTATTAGCACTACCTCTTCTAGATTATATTTGTTGATATCTTCTATGTCTATAAGATTACCTTTAGCTGTATTCAAGTATCCTAATTCCATTGAAGTATTTACTACATTAACCATACTTCGCCCATTTACGCAAACCTTGCGGTTATGCTTATATGCTGCATCAAAAACTTGTTGCAATCTATGGACATTTGAGGCAAAGGTAGCAACTATTATCCTACTTTTTGCATTCCTAAAAATTTCATCAATGGTTGTGCCAACAACCCTTTCAGACATGGTAAAACCTGGTCTTTCGGCGTTTGTGGAGTCTGCCATTAGAGCAAGGACTCCCTTTTTACTTATTTCTGCTATTCTTTGGAAATCTGTCGTCTGGCCATCAACAGGGGTTTGGTCAATTTTAAAGTCCCCTGTATGAAGTATTGTACCTGCAGGTGTTGTTATTGCCATTCCCACTGCATCGGGTATACTGTGGTTTACTTTAAAGAAATCAACTTTAAAGTTCTTGCCCACTTCTATGGTACTGTTATTTTGAATGACATTTAATTTTACAGAACTTAACATATTGTGTTCCCTAAGTTTATTTTCCAATAAGCCTAAGGTCAACTTAGTTCCATATACTGGTTTATTAATGTGTTTTAAAATATAGGGTAAGCCCCCTATATGATCTTCATGGCCATGGGTTATTAAAATAGCCTTTACTTTATCAATATTGTCACTGAGATAAGTGAAATCTGGTATCACAAGATCAATACCCAGCATATCCTCTTCTGGGAATTTCAATCCCCCATCGATAACTATTATCTCATCTTTATATTCCACCACATACATGTTCTTACCTATCTCACCGACGCCGCCCAAAGAAATAAATTTAAAAGATTCACTTCTGGTAGTTTTTCTACGTCTTATGGGGTTTTTATT
>CAYYRM010000220.1:0-4351 GCA_964474005.1 uncultured Eubacteriales bacterium | reverse complement strand
TTTGCTTTGAAGTTCCCTATCCAAAAACTTGCCTATTTCCAAAAGGGTGGGTCTTTTTTTATGAATTAAAGCACCTATTCCCCCTAGAATAACAAGATTAACAAAAATTATAACCATGACATTAATATCATAAAAAGCGTCAATAACCAGCAAAGGGATATTGATAATACTCAGGGCAATAACTCCTTTGAGTATCCACAATAAATAATGTCTCAAAATATATTTTCTAACCAAAGGTAAAAGCCTATCTAACTCTTTGGGCCAATTCATTTTCAACCACTCCTTTTTCCTTTCTTAAGGGGGTTAACTGAAATCATGGCAACATATAAGGCTCCTATACTTAGGGCGGTGTTTAATATTACACTAATGTGCCAAAACTTTACACTTCTCATAGTCCCAATAAAGGGATATTTTCCATCACTGATTTGACTTATCAATGTGCTTACTTCAGGGAATAACCATTCTGCTATGGCCCCTGGATGGAAATACATGAGAAATGGAAAAGGAGCACTATTCCCTCGGCTGTAAGAGATAGCTGCAAAAATGGCCGTAAGTACAAAGGTCATACCCAAGAGAAATAAGGCCACACCATAGCTAACTATCACCGCAGACTGACTCTTGTTAAATTTAGATGATAAAAAGATGTAAAAGCTACCATATACAAATGCTGTGTAAACATAGATTACCATAAGCTTTACCAATTCCCCCACCGCAACACCACCTAGTAAAAACACAAAGCCATAAATGGGTAACGATGCTACCATAACAAGTACCACAGTACTTAGGGCAGCTACCAACTTTCCAAATACTATATTTTTGGGCATTAGCTGTGTACAGACAAGTAGGTCAAAGGTTTGCCTTTCCTTTTCACTGGATATGGAGTTGGCCGTAAAACCTGGCACCAAAAAGTAAATCATTAGGAATTGGATTACACTTAAGAAGATAAATACATAACGTCCCACTTGGGCTAAATCCGTGTAACCCCTACGAATATCCCAAAGGGAGGCTGAAAAGAATAATAGACCTATCCCCCCTAGCACTGCCAAATATACTGCCACCATCATAAAGGTTCTCCAATTTCGCATGCGAAGCCTTAGTTCGTTTGTTAACAGAGGATTAACCCTCATATCCGTTCACCTCCGTTATTTGCATAAATATTTCCTCAAGGTTTTGTTTTTGTGGATTAAACCCTATAACCATAAATTTGGAACTCATACTCCGTAAAAACTCACCTATTTCCCTCTCATCCCCTGAAAAGCTAACTTCCAACAATCCCAAATTATTAATTTCAACACCCTTAACCTGGGTTTGCTCCAATAGCCATAACCTTGCTGAATCAATATCTTCTAAAACCTTTATTTCCAGTAAAACCTCACCTTGAACCTTAGATAACACCTGATCTATGGGACCATAGATGGGCATTTGCCCATTGACGATTATACCAATGTCAGTACATAACTGTGAAAGCTCCAATAATATGTGGGAGCTTATTATTATGGTTTTACCCATTTTTTGTAGCTCTTTTAAAATATTTCTTAGTTCAACCCTAGCCCTGGGATCTAAGCCCGATGCAGGTTCATCTAAAATCAATACTTCAGGTTGATGGATAAGGGTTCTAGCAAGGCATAGCCTTTGCTTCATACCCCTAGAAAGATTATTTACCAAATCGTCCCTTTTATGATTAAGACCCACAAGCTCTAAAAGATCAGGGGTGACTTTACGGACCTCCCTTAGGGTACAACCATAAGCTTCTCCATAAAACTCCAGGTATTCATTTACCTTTAAATCATCGTAAACTCCAAAGAAGTCTGGCATATAACCCATGGCTTTCCTAGCTGCCTTTACATCTTGAAAAATGGATTTATTGGCGATCATCACTTCCCCTGATGTCCTTGTTAATAGGGTCGACATTATCCTCATGGTGGTGGTTTTTCCAGCTCCATTGGGCCCAATTAAACCAAAAATACTTCCCTTGTCTATTTCAAAACTAATATCGTTAACGGCAGTAAAATTACCATATTTCTTTACTAAATTATTTACTTTAATCATTAGTTGGCACCCCCAATGACTGACAATGACATGGTTTCATAGTTAAATTCAAAGTAATCCTTCTCAGTACTGATAAATTTTATCCGCAGTGTATCATTTAGTAAATAATTACTAAGATTATCGATGGTAATAACATCACTGTAGGTCATACTTTCCCATCTTCTTTCAATGGCATTGTATATCTCTAGATTGAGATTTGTATTGCCCCTATAAATCCTTGTTTCCAATCTCCCCTTGGCTCCAGTGTAGTCCATATTATGCGGTAGATTAAATACTATCTCAAGTTCCCCTTCACCTTCAAGGTATAAAGAATTGTTCCATGTCTGGAAAAAGTCGAAATCAAACTTACTGATTTTACCACGAAGATTTTCAATGGCCCCTATTTCCTTATACTGAATTTCCATGTAAGTATCTCTCACTATATTTATATTAAGGGGAACAATATTTGATTTATCTATGATGGGTACAGGCATTTGAGTATCTGATAATCCTAAATATGCTTGATTAGATTGAATAGCTATGGATTCAAATAGCTGAACATACCAGTGACTTGGGGTTATATCATATCTATCAAAAATAATATCATAGTTAATACTGCCAATTGGCTGTGTAAGGGACATGGTTTTTGTTTCCCCAGCCTTTAATTCCCCTAAAACATACCAATGGCCACTATTGTAAAAATAGCTTTCAAAATAATCATGTTCACTCCTATTTTCCACTGTTATCTCTGTTCTTCCCGTAAAACGCTGTACCTTAACCCTAGGCCCCTTCTCTTGAAAACTTGTATTTATCAAAACCCTTTGGTTAGACCAGATTCTAGCCTCAGTAAAATCTAATTTATTGTCCTTAATGGCCATTCCTTGGGTTATAGGTGTTACATAATTAAAGTTAGTGCTTATAGATTTATTGTTTCTTTTAGGCATAAAGATATTGTTAATACTTTCCACATATGCCATCTCATCTCCCACAAACTCAATGGCATTAACCTGTTTAACGGTCATTACATTACTTCTGCCAATGGAGCCTACGGAGAATAGTAATATGGTAAAAATTAGGGATAAAGCGGGAATGGTTACCCAACCAAAATCCAATCTTTTCTTTTTTTTCAGGATCAGAAAGTTAATAGGACCCACAAGCAAGATATAAATAATCAAACCTGCAATTAAAAATGGTGGAGTTATTAAATTAATGGCGCTCAAATCCACACTCATCATGCTTAAAAAACGTTGCATCTCAGTATACATAAAGCTACCCTTTACACCTACATCCATTGGTTCTGAAAAAAGGATTGTATTCCAGTACTTTTCAAAGTTAGTTGCGTTATTGAAAATGGAGTCCTGTAAATTTAAAGTTGAGAATATCACAGTTCCCTTTTCCACCTGCCCCTTAACCAATAAGGGAAAGTCCGCATCCCCTAATAACAACTCACCCTTTACTTTACCACTGGTATGTAGAACAGTTGTGGGGTTAATGAAAAAATCACCATCTAATTGCCTATCCTGATTCCTATCAAGTACATATGGCAATAATTCATTGGAGATCAAGGTAGAATTTTTAGTAGCATTTCTTCCACCGCCCACCACCAATAATCCACCCCTTTTTACCCATAGCTCAAGATTTTCCCTTTGGGCAGAGGTCAGGTTGAAATTGTCCACCTCATCAATTACTATCACACTAAGGTTATCCATGAACATAAAGTTGTTAAAATATGCGGGCTTTAAAAATACAACCTGCTCATTGGATAAGTTTCCTATCCTTCTCATTCTATCCTGGTTAGTTGTGATGACACCCATATATTTACTGTACTGTTGAAAATTCACCTCAAACCTATCCGTGGTAACAACCCTATTGTTATTATCCTTTACATAGGCAACTCCGCTGTAATTGCTTTCAAAGGCTGCGGGATGTAAGTAAAATTCCACAGTAATCTGTCTACCCTTTTCAATAAAAACGTCTTGTATGTATTTCCCACCTAAAAAAACCTCAACTTGCCCAGTAAAATCCTTATTCCCCTGGTTTTGAATGGTCAACTCTATCCTATTCCAGCTAAGCTGGGTTATAGGGGTGTTAAAGTTTGTAACCATGGTGGTTTTTATGGGACCTGATGCTAAAGCCACAGGTGAAAACACAGCCATTATAATCATACTTAAAACAACAAGTGCAAAAACTTTTTTCAAGAACAATACCTCCCTTTGTATAAACCCTTATGAGTTAATAGTAACTTAAGGAAGGGGAAATTGCTATGAATTTTTTGTGAATTTTAAGGGGTGGGGAAGAGCGGGGATGAGAGGAGTATGGAAAT
>CAYYRM010000219.1:0-4352 GCA_964474005.1 uncultured Eubacteriales bacterium | reverse complement strand
AAATCTTTTTAACTCTTTCCAGGTAGGCATATGTACATAATGCCGATGATATACTTAAAATTCAATATAACCGCATAGTTAACCTTTATATGGAAAAAACTAATTGTGTTGTAATACATATAAGGAGGCTGGGTAATTATGCAAAAATTTGAAACTATGGATGGTAACCAAGCTGCCGCTTATGCCTCGTATGCTCTCACTGAGGTGGCAGGCATATTCCCTATAACCCCATCAACCCCTATGGCGGAGGGTGTTGATGAGTGGTCGGCACATGGCAAGAGAAACATCTTTGGCCAACCAGTGAAGGTTATCGAGATGCAATCAGAGGCTGGAGCAGTGGCAGCCATGCGTGGTGCGTTGCAATCAGGTGCGTTGGCATCCACATATACTGCTTCCCAAGGGTTACTTATGATGATTCCAAATCTTTATAAAATGGCTGGTGAGTTATTACCTGGGGTTTTACATGTTTCAGCTAGAACAGTGGCATCCCACGCTTTATCCATTTATGGAGACCATCAAGATGTTATGGCCTGTAGGCAAACAGGTGTGGTGCTCTTGGCTTCAACCAATGTTCAAGAAGCCATGGATTTAGGGGCCATCGCTCACCTATCTGCCATAAAGGCTAGACTGCCATTTATACACTTTTTTGATGGATTTAGAACATCCCATGAGTATCAAAAGGTGGCTGTTATTGATTATGAGGATATAAATAATCTCGTGGACCACAAAGCCATCGAAGAATTTAGAAATAGATCACTAAACCCTGAGCGCCCTGTGGCTAGGGGAACAACACAAAACCCAGATATTTTCTTCCAACAAAAGGAAGGGGCCAATCCTTTCTATGAAGCAGTTCCTGATATAGTTCAGGGGTATATGGATAAAATTGAAAAGGTTACTGGAAGAAAATATAAGCTGTTTGATTACTATGGGGCACAAGATGCTGAATACGTAATTGTAGCCATGGGCTCCGTAAGTGATACCATTTATGAGACAGTGGATTACTTAAATGCCATGGGAGAAAAGGTTGGTACCATCAGGGTACACCTATATAGACCTTTTTCTGAAAAGCATTTGCTTGAAGCTATCCCTAAAACCGTAAAGAAGATTGCAGTATTGGATAGAACCAAAGAGCCAGGTTCCCCAGGGGAGCCCTTATATCTTGATGTTGTTAAGGCATTTAAAGGTGTGGATAAAAGCCCACTAATAGTTGGTGGTCGTTATGGTCTATCGTCTAAGGATACAAGACCATCTCAAATTTTGGCTGTATATAATAACCTGAAAGCCAGTACCCCAAAGGATCGCTTTACTATTGGTATAGTGGATGATGTTACAAATACATCCCTTCCTGAAGAAGAGATAATTAACACCACACCTAAGGGCACCATTAGCTGCAAAATCTGGGGCCTTGGATCAGATGGTACCATCGGTGCCAACAAAACCGCCATTAAAATAATAGGTGATAACACTGATTTACATGTTCAAGGATATTACTCCTATGATAGCAAAAAGTCAGGGGGTACCACAGTATCCCACCTAAGATTTGGTCCAAAGCCATTGAGGTCACCATACTTAGTATATAGTGCTGATTATGTGGCATGTCACAATAAAGCTTTTGTTTACCAGTATGATATTTTAAAGGGACTTAAAAAAGGCGGTACCTTTGTTCTAACATGCCCATGGAGTAAAGAAGACTTAGAAGAAAAGATTCCTGCATCGATAAAAACATATATTGCTAAAAATAACATAGAGTTTTATACAATAGACGCCATGGCAATCGCCAATGAGATGGGCCTTGGTAACCGGATCAATATGATAATGCAAGCAGTTTTCTTTAAGCTGGCCAATGTTGTGCCTGTGGATCAAGCATTAGAATATTTGAAGGATTCCATAGAAAAGATGTATGGTAAAAAAGGTCAGACCATTGTGGATATGAATATAGCTGCATTGGATAGAAGTTTAGAAGCTTTGGTTAAGATTGAAGTACCTGAAACTTGGGCAAATGCTCAGGATGAAAATCTCCCTGAAAAAGATGAGCCCGATTTTGTCAAAAATATTCAACGTCCAATGGCCCGACACGAGGGTGATGAGCTTCCTGTAAGTGCATTTAAAGGAATGGAAGATGGTACATATCCCATGGGAACCACTGCCTATGAGAAGCGGGGAATAGCACCTATGATTCCTCAGTGGCAGATTGATAAATGTATTCAATGTGCCAGATGTTCTTATGTGTGTCCCCATGCTACCATCAGACTTTACCTATTAGATGAAGATGATGTTTCTCGTAAACCAGAAACCTTTGAGACTAAAAAGGCCGTTGGTAAGGGTATCGATCATTTGCAATTTAGGGTACAAGTGGCTCCATTAGACTGTACTGGCTGTGGAAATTGCGCCGATGTATGTCCCGCAAAGGGTAAGGCTCTAATCATGGAGCCAAATGAACAAGAGATTGAGGCCCAATCTGATAATTGGGAGTTTGCCACAACCATAACAGCTAAAGATGATTTAATGGATCCCAAAACCCTTAAGGGTAGCCAGTTTGTAAGACCCCTTCTTGAGTTCAATGGTGCTTGCCCAGGGTGTGGAGAAACACCTTATATTAAGCTTCTTACTCAGTTGTTTGGGGATCGCATGATGATTTCCAACGCCACAGGTTGTTCATCCATTTGGGGCGCCTCTGCACCTTCCATTGCATATACAACAACTGCGGAAGGCAAAGGTCCAGCTTGGATAAATCCATTATTTGAGGATGCAGCTGAGTTTGGATATGGATTATACTTAGGTTCAAGGCAGATAAGGGAAAGACTGGCTGACCTAATGCAAGAAGCCATCAACTCAAACATAGATAGCAGTGTTAAATCAGCCTTTCAGGAGTGGTTAGATGGTTTTAATGATGGAGATAAATCCAAGGAAGCCACAAAGAAGATTTTCCTAGCTTTAAAGCATTATGATTACAAGGGCAATAGGATAATTGAAGAAATCATGAGTAAGAAGGATTATCTCATCAAGCACTCCTTCTGGGCCATCGGTGGAGATGGGTGGTCATATGATATTGGCTATGGTGGTTTAGACCACGTATTGGCCATGGGTGATGATGTGAACATATTTGTCATGGATACGGAGATTTACTCTAACACTGGAGGTCAGTGTTCTAAGGCAACACCAACGGCTTCTGTGGCTAAGCTTGCTGCCGCTGGTAAAAAGCTTAGAAAGAAAGATCTAGGTCTTATGGCCATGACATATGGCAATGTCTATGTGGCTCAAATAGCCATGGGTGCAGATATGAATCAGACCATCAAGGCCATAAATGAAGCAGAGAAGTTTAACGGACCATCCATAATAATTGCATATTCTCCATGTGTAAGCCATGGTATAAAAACAGGCATGGGAACAAGTATCATGGAATCAAGGCGAGCCGTAGAGGCAGGGTATTGGCACCTATACAGATTCAATCCAGACCTTAGAAAAGAAGGAAAGAATCCATTTGTACTAGACTCCAAAGAGCCTACCAATGATTACAAGGATTTCATCCACGGTGAGGTTAGATACTCTCAGTTGATGAATGTATTCCCCGAAATCGCCGACGAAATGTTTGAGCTATCAGCAGAATATGCCAAGGATAGATATAGAAGATACAAAGCACTGTCTGAGCAAGAGGTGTTTTAGGGAGAACTTATTAACCACGGAAACAACTATCCTCTGTAAACATGCTGGGTCGAAGGGCATGCACTGTTTAAAAGAAGTTGAAAGTTGAAAGCGAGAAGAAAAATCAAATAAAACTCACACTATATTTCACTAACAAAAGCAAAAAGCGTACGCAAACTAAAAACAATAAATATAAGACCCAGCATCAGTTCTATAATTAATTGTTCCAGCGGTTAAATAAGTATTTAATATAGATTAACCACGGAAACAACTATCCTTTGTAAGCATGCTGGGTCAAAGGGCAGGCACTGTTTAAAAGAAGGTTGAAAGTTGAAAGTTTGAAGGAAAAACATCCCCCGAAAGTGGCATGCATCCGCGCAATCTGCGAAATCTCTTTTAAAACCCGTGTTAGCATGCTTTTAAAAGACCCAGCATCAGTTCACCAATTAATCGTTCCCGTGGCCATATAAGATTTAGGTTTTAGCCACTAATGGATATCAAAGTGGTGTAAGTGGAGTTAGTGGTGTAAGTGGTGGTGATGTTTGATAGAAGTTTGAAATGGAAGCATAAAAAAGGAAGGTTCATAATTCGAACCTTCCTTTTTTCATTACTGTTTTGACATATTATTTTTGATTAGTATCTACATATTCTTTGGTATTTCTTATTTGTACTTCATCGGGGATGTTTACATGGGATACTGGTTTTATTTC
>CAYYRM010000218.1:0-4369 GCA_964474005.1 uncultured Eubacteriales bacterium | reverse complement strand
CCCCTCTATATTCAACTTCTTTAAAACCTTAATCACGTTTAACTCCATCATAAAGGAAGAACCTAAACCACTACCACAAGCACACATTATCTTTTTTACTTCCATCATTATCCCTCCAGTTTATATAGTAAAGAAAAGGGTGTTGTTAAACACCCTTATTCACATCTACTTTTCCCTTAGAAGGGAATAAAACATTTAGTAAAATCGGCACCACAGCAAAAGCTATACAAATGGCCACCAACAAATATTGTCCTGCAAATCTAGCAATGTTTCCAAATACTATTCCCACGGCGGTAAAATCTGCATCTGAGAAGGTGGTATTTGCAAAACCTAAGTTACCTAACACTGGCATCAGAGCCGCTGGCAAGAAAGTAATTAACAAACCATGGCCAAATGCTCCAATAATTGCACCCTTTCTACCACCAGTTGCATTACCAAAAACCCCAGCTGTAGCACCACAGAAGAAGTGAGGAATTACCCCTGGCAGGATTAGAGCAACAGATCCACCAATCATAAACAGTATTCCAAGACCCACTAAACCACCTGCAAAGGATACTAAAAATCCAATTAAAACTGCATTTTCAGCAAATGGGAACACGATTGGGCAGTCTAAAGCTGGCTTAGCGTCTGGAACTAATTTTTCTGAAATCCCTCTAAATGCAGGTACGATTTCACCAATTAACAAACGAACACCTGCTAACACGATATATACCCCCGCTGCAAAAGTCAGCGATTGAATCAGTGCAAATAATACCCAATGGTTATCACCTAGTATACTTGCATCAAACTCAGGTTTTATTTGAGCTGTGAAAGTAACTATTAGGAAGAATATAAGCATTGTTAGAGATATGGCCACAGAAGTGTCTCTCATGAAAGACAAACGTTTTGGGAACTTAATTTCTTCAGTTGATTTAGAACCTTTACCAACGATACTGCCTAACCAAGCTGAAAATACATAACCTAATGTTCCAAAATGACCAAATCCAATGGAGTCGTCTCCAGTTATTTTCACCATGGTCTTTTGAGCTATGGCAGGGAAGAAAACCATTGTGAAACCTAGAACACAAGAACCACCTAAAATAAGTTGCCAGCCTTCAAGGCCACCTACATTTAATACAACGGCTATTAGTGCAGCCATATAAAGGGTGTGATGACCTGTTAAAAAGATATACTTAAGTTTAGAAAAACGGGCAATTACGATGTTTGCCAGCATACCAAAAGCCATAATAAGTGCTGTTGATGAAGCAAAGTCATTTAAAGCTAAGGATACAATTGCCTCGTTATTAGGAACTATACCTTGAATCCCAAAGGCAAAGTTAAATAATTCTCCAAAATAATTTAAAGCACCAACTAAAATACCTGCACCTGAACCAATGATTATGAATCCTAAAATAGTCTTTAAGGTACCCTTTAATACATCTTCTATAGCTTTCTTTTGTAAAATCAATCCGATAAAAGCAATAAGACCAACCAGTATAGATGGTGTTGAAAGAATCTGCTGGATAAAATCTAAATATCCCTTCATAAGCAAAATACCTCCTTATAATTTTTTTGCTTTAGTTATTAACAAAAAAACCATAAACCTCCTCCCTAGTGTTTGATTGGATTATTTTTCCGACGCATTCCTCATCCCCAATAATCTCAGCTAAACTTTTGAGACTACTAAGATGAGATTTACTGTCTGTTGCTGCTAAAACAATTATTAAACGCACATCGAATCCATCCTCGGAAAACTTAATTGGTTCCCTAAGTAATAATATCCCTATCTGTTTTTTTAAAACTCCGTTTTCAGGTTTAGCATGGGGCATGGCTACATTTGGTGCCAGTACATAATAGGGTCCATATTTAAAAGTGTTATCTATTATCCCTTGAATATATCTTTCTTCGATAAAATTTCTTTTCACTAGGGGCAAAGCTGCTATCCTAATCGCTTCTTGCCAATCATCAACCTTATCAATTATTTCTATATTTTCAATAGAAATTAGTTCTTTCACATTATACCCCTCCGATTTTAATGCTGATAAGCACCTTAATAATATTTTACTTTTTAATACTTTAATAGAGAAGAACAAAAATTACCCCTTGTTTTGTGCAAAATAGTACTTAATCCATTATCATTAGATTTCACTAACCATGTGGGAATCCTCTAAAAGTATCTGGGAAATAAACTCCATAGCTCTACTAGGATCCTTTAATCTTAATAAAGTATCGACATTTGATTCCTCCATAAAAAACTCCATCACATCTTTGACAACACCTAAATGACTGATTTTATTAACAGGTGCTAGCACAAATATTACTTTAACAATACTGCCAAGCATATTTATTTCATTATCTAAGCATAAAATAGATGCTCCAACGCTTTTTACCCCATCCTCGGGCTTGGCATGGGCAAAAGCCACCTTGTTAGCTATAACTATATAAGGGCCATATTTTTTCACGTTTGAAATCATAGCATTGATATAGTTATAATCTATAATTTTTTCTTGCAATATTGGCTTTGACGCAATCTCTATAGCCTCCTCCCAACTATTTACGTGGTTTAGGTATTGGACTCTATTGGATTTAATTACATCCATCAAACCTATTTTATTTGTTCTTTTTACCAACTGAGTATTATTAGATCTAAAAAAATTATATAGGTCTTTTTTCAAATTTTCGTGATTTTTTGGATCAACATATTCCTTGACAATCTTGAAAACCTTATCTAAAGTTATCTCCGTTGAAGAAGATGTAACTTTTTCAAAAACTTTAGCTAAAATACGTTCTTTATCCTGGTTTGAAATCACAGGGTTAACTTTCAAATACGGAATATTACACTCAACATCTATTGTCGATATAATAAGGTCTACGTTTTCATAGGCCTCTTTTAACTCCTTCAAAGGTACTATTTGTACCACTTCAATATCTGAGTTTAAATTTTCCACTTCACCCCTTAACATATTAGCTGTGGAGATACCATTAGGACAGACAATCAAAACCTTATATTTTGTTTTCTGTAAATCTTTCTTTCTCAGATAACCACCAAAGTGCATGGCTATATAGGCAATTTCCCCATCACTTATGGGCATCCCTATGCTAACTTTCAAGTTCTTACAAGCGGCCTTAGTTATCTTAAATAAGTCAGAATACTCCGCTTGAATCTTGCCTAATAAAGGGTTTCCTATTTGGATACCGTACTTATACCTATAAACTGACATGCTTAAATGATATGATAAGAGGCTTACA
Organism: uncultured Eubacteriales bacterium; assembly: GCA_964474005.1. Taxonomy (GTDB): domain Bacteria; phylum Bacillota; class Proteinivoracia; order Proteinivoracales; family Proteinivoracaceae; genus Alkalicella. The sequence continues at coordinate 1,141 of CAYYRM010000218.1, read as the reverse complement.
AGCTTTTCCTTTTCTTCAAACACAACACATGATAGTCGTTCAAAATCTAAAACCAATTTTCGTGCTAGAGCCTCTGTGTCAATGGAAACAAATTTAAGTGTTGGTGCCTGAACCCTTGAACCCAATAAATGAAGGGTTATGTATACTTGTTCATTATTAGGTAAGTCTTTAAAGATTTGATGCACATAATAAAATTCTTTTGTTTGGGATATTTCTTTTGCATCTATTTCCTCAAAAGTGATTTCTTCTTCCTTCTTCTTTATGGTGTATATAAGAGTAGCTAAGGATAATAATAGTCCATCAACATAAGCAGTTTCCAGTGCCGTCTCAATTTCTTTCAGTTTCTCAATGTATTTTCTAACCTCTCCTTTATTGTAAAATGGTAAGAGATTAATACTTGAAATATATTTGTTTTCTATTAGCCCAATAATCTGTTCAAAAAAATACAGAAAAACGGCTCTCTTCTTTATAGTTGGACCTTCCACCACATAACCTATATGTGGTTCAAAAGATAAGTTTAGATCATATAATGTAAGCTTCTGCCTCACAATCTTCAAATCATTGAATGCAGTATTTCTACTAATATCACAAATTAAACAAAGCTGTTCAACAAATATTGGCTCTGCACTTCCTAGCAAAGAACATATCGCCATATATACCCTCTCTTTTTGAGAGATTATGTAGTATAATGTATCATCATCTTTAATAAACTCACTAATCTTCTTTTTGAAGGCCGATGTCAACAAAATACCTTTATTCCGTTCTACATCAATTTCATTTAATCCTTTCATGGAAAACCAATCGTTGATTTTATTTAGATCATAATAGACACTCCGTCTCGAAATATTTAACATTTTCCCAATTTCATGTACCGTGACATAATCATCACTGTTAACCAAAATATCTAAAATCGTTTTACATCTGGTGTCAAGCTGCCAGTTCATACCTAAAACACCTCCTAGTAATTAGTTTAACACCTTTAGAACTAGACAAAAGTTTAAAAATTACACAATGAATGTGCAAATTCAGTATATGGGTTAAATTTTATACCAAATAAGTACAAAGCTACATTTAGGCAAAAAAGCCCTCCTAATAGAGGACTTTATTTGTCTAAACATTAACATTTACTGTATAAAATACT
>CAYYRM010000217.1:0-4375 GCA_964474005.1 uncultured Eubacteriales bacterium | reverse complement strand
TTCCCTACTCGACCCTTTGCCTGCCTTGTTCAGCTAAAAAGCTTACGCAAGTAATAACTCCCTGTGTCTATGGCGATCATCATTGTTGAGATTCCCAAAAGAAGTAATCCTACCCTTTCCCAGTTTCTCCAAGCTATGTTTTGGTAGAGAATTGAACCTATTCCCCCTGCTCCTATTATCCCCAATATTGTTGATGTCCTCACATTGGATTCAAGCCTATACAATACTAAGCTAATAAATGTGGGAAAAGTATGGGGCAATAGCCCGTACTTGAAGGTATCCATATTGCTACCCCCTGCCACCAAAATTCCATCCTTTATGTTGCTGGGGGTATTTTCTAAAACTTCACTGTAAAGTTTTGTTAAAACCCCTGTTGTATAGATACTTAGGGCCAAAGCTCCTGCCAGAGGACCTGCCCCAACCCCTCTAAAAAAAATAATTGCTGTAATAATCGGTGGAAATGTTCTTAGAATATTTACCACTAGTTTAGTGAACAATGATACTCCTTTAAATGGGGCCACATTGTAAGCTGCAAAGTAAGATAGAATTAATGCCGCCATAGCCCCTGTAACTGTGGCGTATAAAGCAATAAAAAGACTTTCCTTTATTCCATCCCAAAGGCGTGGAAGGTAAGAAAAATCCAAATCCACCATCCTAGTAATCATTATCTTAGTTTGGTCTACCCCCAACATAAACCTCTCAAAACTTATATCAGTGGCTGATTTTACCCAATAAATAAACCCAAAGGTCAATAGGGGTATTATTATAACTTTAAATATGTTAAATCGTCTATGGGATTTAACTGTATTAAACTCTATATATACTTTCTTGGAGTAATTTCTCACCAACAAACTCAACAAGTCAATTAATCCAATGGTAATAAAGAGGATTACGATTAATGTTGCCACATTATCATAACGTAAATGATTTAAATCTCTCCACAATATCTGACCAATTCCCCCAGCCCCCACAAGACCCAGCACCGTTGCGCTCCTAATGTTTACCTCAAGCACCATAAAGTACACTGTTATGGATAACTCTGTTATAAGTGGAAGCACACAATTCCTCAGAACCTGCAAAGGATTTGCACCCACTGATTTAACAGAATTTATAACATTAGGATTTATGGATTCTATCTGTTCTCTAAATAGCTTCAATGATATTAGAAATGCCGTTATGGTTAAGGCCGAAATCCCTGGGAGCTTACCAATGCTAAATATGGTAACCAGTATGGCTGCCCAGATTAGATTAGGAATTGTTCTAAAAAAGGTAAATATGGGATTTAGTATCACTGGTAATATTTTATTTGGCGTTATATTGTAGGCTGTTAGCATTGCAAAGGGTATGGCTAAAACAACTCCAATCATAGACGAAAGCACCGCAATCTCTAATGTATCCCTAAGCCTTCCAAATGCCTCCATGGCATAATTATAATTAGGGCTCATCATCCGTTGTACCAAATTCATCATACTGGGTATTCCGCGATATATCCTAAACAGATCAAAATTCACCATAACTCCTAGGTAAATAAGTAACATAACTGAAAAAGTCACAAGGACATAGACTCTAAGCCTAGCTTTGGTGATATATTTTTTGTAGCAATCCATCATCTATATCACCTGCTTTTCCATCAAAGATTAACTTACCATCCACAAGGGCCAAAATCCTTGAACAGTATTTTTTAGCTAAGTTAACATCATGAAGATTAACCATAATTGTTATTCCTTTATCTTCGTTAATTCTTTTAAAATATTTCATCACTAAATCCGCAGAGGTTATATCTAAATTAGAAACGGGCTCATCGGCTAATATTATTTTGGGCCCCTGACATAGGGTTTTGGCTATGGCTACCCTTTGTTTTTGTCCACCACTTAATTGGTCAGCCCTCACGAAAATCTTTTCCTTTAAACCAACTTGCTCCAAAGCCTCCACTGCCAGTTTGTAGTCATCATCATTGAACAATCCGAAGAATGACTGAAAGGAAGACTTGTAACCAAGTCTTCCTATTAACACATTTGATAAAACTGAAGATCTCTCAATTAGATTATAGTCCTGAAATATCAATCCTATCTCCCTGCGAATATCCCTAAGTTTACTTGAAGATACCCTAGTTATATCTGTTCCATCAACAAATACGTTACCCTTAGTGGGTTTAACCAAAAGGTTTATGGTTTTAAGCATACTTGATTTACCACTGCCACTTAGACCAATAACACCCACAAATTCTCCCTTTTGGATATCTAAAGTTAAGTCCTTAACTGCCAAGGTCTTTTTGTTATATATGACAGAAATCTTATCCAGTTTGATCATCAAATCAGCCCCTAGTTTCCTTTTAGGTCAACATTCATATATCTAGCTGTATCCCTAATCACATCATAATCTGAATCTGTGGCTTCAACAAAGCCGTACATATTAAAAAGAGTTTTTAAAAGTTCAGCCCCTTCTTCTGTTTCTGCAATTTTCATAAGGGCATTTTTTATTTTATTTTGCATTTCTATATCCAAACTGCCTCTAACAGTAACACTAATATTTGGGATATAATCGGTATACCCTAAAACACGGGTTTCCTCCATGGCTGTGGGGAAATCCTTAGCATATCTTTGCCTTATATCCACAGAAGTAGTTGCCACATCCACATCACCATTTAGTAACAATTGTAAGGCTTTATCATGTCCACCAGCATAGATATATTGAATATCTTTTTCTAAATCAATTCCCTGTCCTTTAAGGTGAGCCCCTGGGAAAAGGTAACCTGATGTGGATTGAGGATCCACAAAGGCTACAACCTTACCTCTAACATCATCAAAGCTTTGAATTGGGCTATCAGTCCTTACCAAAAATTGAGAACGATAGTTACTTTTCCCACTACTATTTAGTGCTGTAAGGATTACCTGGGCATTATTTTCACTGTTTGCCAACACATAGGCAAAGGGTGGAATAAAACCAAAGTCAACTTGACCTGAGCCAAGACCTTCAACAACACCTACATAATTTGTGGCAGTAAATGCACGAACCTTGATTCCAATTTCTTCAGCTAACATATCTGCCAGTGGTTGTACAGATTCAATCAACTTATCTCCGTCTTGCATAGGTACAAATCCCATTACGATTTCATCTTCCCTAGACTGTGTACAGCCAGCTAAAACCGTAAAAATTAGAATAAAAGCTAGTAGCATAGCTATTTTTTTCATATAAAAACTCCCCTTCTTTGCAAGTATCTATCTATGTATAGGGTACATGAAGTATCACCCATCCACAAGATAGTAAATGCAAAAAAAGAGAGTGTATCGATACGGTTTTAGGCTTGGGTGGATAAGCCTTTGGGAAATGAGGGCTGTTAGGTGTTTATTGGTTTGGAGTAATAGGAACACGGACACCACTGTAAAAGCTTTCACAGATACCACTGTTTTTAAGACCTTTTTCTTATTGGTAGGTCTGTTTGCTATCACAGTTATAGGGAAAGTATCATAGTCTGTGTTTCTAGATATAGTTAACATAAAGAGAAAATGAACTAGCCACCATTAAATGTCAGGGCCGACACGAGGTACGGCCCCTACACGCCATCCTTTAGCATCCAAAACCTTATCACACTATATTTCACTAAATAAATTCAAAAACATACAATCCTCTGAATGATATATAAAAAATGGACCCAGCATCAGTTCTAGAATTAATTGAAGGCCTATGACCCAGCATCAGCCCTTAAATTAATCGTTTCCGTGGCTAATTTAATAAAGACACTCAAAACCGACCACCATCTACACCACTTTGATAACCACCTGAGGCTTTAAGATAAATACCGTATCACACTATATTTCACAACAAATACAAAAAGCATACGAGAATGTTAGTCCATTTTGTATGCAGGGCCGACACAAGGTACGGCCCCTACACGCCATCCTTTGCCTTACTAGTCTACTCAGAGCCAACGGCTCCTACTCAGAAGCCATTGGCTTCCTAATCAGAACCGAAGGTTCCTACTCTGGAAACTACAGTTTCCCTACTCTGCCCTTAATTATATCTACTACTAATCACCCTGGCTACTTTTAATCCTATACTATCTCTCATCTCATAGGGGTTGTAGTAGGGGTATGTTTCTATTATTTTGCCTGTAAGATCTATTTTTGTTAGTACAGATAGTTGCTCATCAATAAAATTTAAAGCATACATATGATTATCATGTATTGACAAAATTTTGGCGTTTATATCAACATGACTTAGTTTATCTTTATCGGTGTCATATATAAACAATCCCATATCATTTAGGGTCTTATAGACAACTATGTTATCCTTTGCCATTACTGAATCCATATGGACAATTTCTTCGGATTCAAAAAGTAGTTTATCTAAGTCCCAATCATGGTAGGAAAAACCC
>CAYYRM010000216.1:0-4376 GCA_964474005.1 uncultured Eubacteriales bacterium | reverse complement strand
TGTTCCACCAATTTTTCTATGGAATTGAATTTTTCTTCTGGACGAATAAATTTAATTAAGTCCACATGGATTTTCATCCCATAAATATTCTCAGAAAAGTCAAAGAGATGGATTTCAGCATTGAAGCGGTTTACACCAAGGGTAGGTTTATTACCAACGTTTGCAATACCAAATAAGTTTTTGCCATTTATTTGAGCAGATATTATATATACACCTTTAGCTGGTTTCACTACATTTGAAGGAAAATAGATGTTTGCGGTGGCAAAACCTAGTTTATTGCCTATTCCCTTACCCGAAACCACAAAACCAGAGATTTTAGGGTAACGGCCTGTCAATTGCTTATATATTTCTGTGTTTCCCTCTAACAGACAAGTACGTAGTAATGTGGAATGAACTACATTTTCACCCACTGAAATGGGTGGTACGATGTCAGTAGTGAATTCTGAGTGTTGTGATAAACTTTGACCGTTTCCTTTGCCTTTTTTTCCAAAGGAAAAATCATAACCAATAACTACCTTTGAGCATTTGATCTTGTTAACTAAAATATCATTTATAAAACTTTCCGCTTCAAAGCTTGAAAAACTGTCAGTAAAAGGTTCTATTATTAAATACTCTAATCCTGTTTCCCTAAAGTAATTAATTTTATGTTCAAGACTACTAATAACCTTAAAATCTTTATTAAAGAGACTTTGAGGATGTGGGAAAAAAGTGTACGCCACAGATTTAGAACCAATCCTTTTACTTTCATTAATTACTTGTTCAATGATCTGTGTATGTCCTAAATGAAGACCATCAAAGTTCCCGATGGTTACAACAGAATCTGTTAAATCAGCCTTCAAATTATTTATTCCAAATACTAATTCCATATTCTTTTCTCCTAGAAAAATACCTTATTAGGCTTTAATTTCTTACCATCATAGGTGCATATTGCCACAAAACAATCCTTCTCATCATAAACCCTCACATTACCTTGGGAGCTTCCATTATGATTTATAACTAAACCATTTTTCAACCTTTTTATATCATTAGCTTCTAATTGTACCTTCTCTAATTTATATAAAACAGAATCCATGGGGTGTAAGTTCTTAGTCACATTCTCCAAGGTTAATTCCTGTAAGAAGATAGAATTATCTAAGTTGAAAGGCCCCACTTCAGTTCTAATTAGGTATGACATTAAAGCTTTTGTTTTTAAGGCATGACCTATGTCCTGACATAATGTTCGAATATAAGTTCCTTTAGAACAATGTACATCAAAAAAGAATTTATTATCAGCCTGAAACTTCTCCACAAGCTGTAAAGAGTAGATTTCAACCTCCCTTGAAGGCACTTCCACCTCTAAACCCTTACGATAGTACTCATAGAGTTTTTTACCTTCAACCTTAATAGCCGAAGCCATGGGAGGGATTTGTTTGATTTTTCCTATAAATTGGGTTAAGGCTGTTGACATATCTTCTTTAGTGATATTTCTTTCTAAGGGCTCAGTGGAAAGATTGCCCTATAGATCCCCAGTATCCGAGCTTACACCAAAAGTTATTTCAGCCCTATATTTTTTGTTTAAATCCATTACATATTCACTCACCCTTGTGGCTTTACCTATACAAATAGGTAATATCCCCATGGCATTGGGATCTAATGTCCCTGTGTGTCCTACTTTTTTTGTGTTTAGTGTACGTCTAATATAGGAAACCACTTGATGTGAAGTCATGTTAGCTGGTTTTAAAATATTTAATATACCATCGACCATAATATTTCAACCTTTTTAATTTATTATTTTAATTATTTCTTCCATGATCTTTTGTGGATCATTATTTGTTGAAAAGCCAGCTGCTTTTTTATGTCCACCACCACCATAGTGTCTACATAACTCACCTACATCAAAGTTTGAGTTTGACCTTAAGCTAAATTTATATAGATCATTGTCTTCCTTTACCAATACTGCGACTTGGGTACCTTCAATGTTGCGCAAGTAATCAATCATACTATCTGTTTCACTATAATCTTTTAGGCCAAAACTTTTTATATCCCCTTCTTTTAAAAAAAGGTACGATATTTTCCCATCCTTTGCCTGTTTAATCCCTTCAAAGGCTTTTCCTAGAAACTTTAAATAGTTTAAAGGTTTTTTCTCTAGATTTGTTTTAAATTTATTTGGACTTACCCCTATGCTTAGTAAATCAGCGACTATTTGGTGTGTTTCAGGTTTTGTGTTGTCAAACCCGAAGTTTCCAGAGTCTGTGATTATACCTAAATAAAGGGCTTCTGCCACTTCTGTGGATATGTCCACATTTAACTCTTTAATTAATTCATAAACAAGTTCACATGTTGCAATTTTTGAACTATCACAAAAATTAACATCTCCGAACTCAGTGTTAAAGGGATGGTGGTCAATATTAACAATTGAATTAAATTTGTCATAATGGATGTTTTGTTCACTTAACCTTTTCTCATCACTACAATCAAGGACCAATAGTACATCATCGAAATTATTGGGTCTATCAAAAATAACATTATTGAGAAAAGGAAGAAATTTAAACTGATTAGGAATAGGGTCAGTGCAGTAAATACTGACCCTTTTACCCATTTGTTGCAAAGTTAAACCAAGGGCTGAGATAGATCCTAAACTATCCCCGTCTGGACCCTTATGGGCTACTATGGAATACCCATCGTTATCATTTAAAAATTTGCTGATATCAGATAAATTAGTTTTCATCTTTATCACTTTCTTTTAAGTCATGTAATATCTTATTTATTTTTGTTCCATGCTCCAAAGATTCGTCTATTTTAAAATGTAACTCTGGTGTATGACGAATGGTTAACCGTTTTCCCAGTTCAGTTCTTATAAAGCCTTTAGCCCTTTGTATACCGGTAAAACCATCCTCCTTGGCCTTTTGGTCACCTAAAAAACTTAAATAGATGGTACAATGTCTTAAGTCTCCTGTTAATTCCACAGAAGTAATGGTACAAAAACCCACCCTTGGGTCCTTGATATGTTTTCTTATTATATCATTAATGTCAGCTTTAATATTTTCTGCTAACCTCATGGTTCTTTGTGACATCTACTTCACCTCTATTACTATTTTCTCTCCACTTCTTTTAAAGTAAAGCTTTCTATGATATCCCCTTCTTTTACATCATTATATTTCTCTAAAACAATTCCACATTCAAACCCTTGGGCCACTTCCTTGGCATCATCTTTGAAGCGTTTTAGTGTTTCCAATTCACCTTCATAAACAACAACCCCATCCCTTATTAGTCGTATAGGGTCATTCCTAGTGATTTTCCCATCAGTAACGTAACATCCAGCAATGTTTCCGATTTTTGATGCCTTGAAAATCTGTCTAATTTCTGCTCTACCTAGGGTTACCTCCTCATAGGTAGGGGCAAGCATACCCTTTATGGCTGCTTCAACGTCTTCGATGGCGTTATAAATAATTCTATATAGCCTAATATCCACTTTTAAATCATCACTCATACGTTTGGCTGTGGGGTCTGGTCGTACGTTGAAACCAATTATTATGGCACCAGAAGCAGAAGCCAGCATGATATCTGTTTCAGTAATGGCACCAACACCACCATGGATAACCCTAACCTTAACTTCTTCATTGCTCAATCTCTCAAGGGATGATTTTAGTGCTTCCACAGAACCTTGTACATCACCCTTTAAAATAATATTTAGATCTTGTATCTGTCCTTCTTGTATGGACTTAAATAGGTCATCCAAGGAAACAGGAGCACTCTTTTTTAATAAATCGTCCTTATTCTTTTGAATATGTTGTTCTGCTAAGTTTCTGGCAAGTTTATCATCTGAAACAACACGGAATATTTCACCAGCAGGTGGAGCTTCAGATAGACCTAAGATTTCCACGGGTGTTGAAGGGCCAGCTTTTTTAATTTGTTTTCCTTGGTCATTGATCATTGCTCTAATCTTTCCAGAGGTTGATCCACATACTAAGGAATCTCCGATTCTTAAAGTTCCCCTTTGGATAAGAACAGTGGCCACAGGTCCTCTTCCTTTATCTAGCTTAGACTCAATCACCGTTCCACTGGCATAGGTGTCAGGATTTGCTTTTAATTCTTGTACCTCAGCCACAAGTAGTATTAGTTCTAAAAGATTGTCGATACCCTCTCCCTGTAAGGCAGATACAGGAGCAAAAATTGTATCTCCACCCCACTCCTCTGGAACTAAGCCGTAGTTGGTCAATTCCTGTTTAACACGGTCTGGATTTGCAGTGGGCTTATCCATTTTATTTACAGCCACAATTATAGGTACATTGGCTGCCTTGGCGTGGTTTAATGCTTCCACGGTTTGGGGCATAACTCCATCATCAGCTGCAACCACCAATATGGCTATATCTGTAACCTTAGCTCCACGGGCACGC
>CAYYRM010000215.1:0-4433 GCA_964474005.1 uncultured Eubacteriales bacterium | reverse complement strand
CTAATCCACTAAATATTTCCATTGTATTGTTGGATGATACTGACATCTTTTTATTTATTAGCTTTATCAGGTAATAGGTTGCTAGGATCATTACTATTAAGATTGCAAAGTATAAAAAACCGTTCAATAATAGCTTTAATGATTCAGACATCCTAGCCGACCGCTTTTCTTATGGCTTCAAGTACCCTGTCATTTTGGAAGGGCTTAACTATAAAGTCCTTAGCACCAGACTGAATTGCATCGATTACCATTGCCTGTTGTCCCATGGCAGAACACATTACAATTTTTGAATTAGGATCAAGCTTCTTAATTTCCTTCAAGGCTGCCACACCGTCCATTTCAGGCATGGTAATATCCATGGTAACTAGATCAGGTTTTAGCTCTTTATAAGCTTCGATGGCTTCTAGGCCATTGGATGCTTCTCCGACCACTTCAAAGCCATTTTTTACAAGTATATCTTTAATCATCATTCTCATGAACGCTGCATCATCTACTATTAATACTCTTTTACTCATTGAACATCCCTCCGATTATTGTAATTTTTGAACCCGTTCCATGGGTGTTAATATACTAGTAATTCTTACACCAAAGTTTTCATTGATTACCACAACTTCTCCTTTAGCGATTACTTTACCATTTGCTAAAACCTCCACAGGCTCACCAGCCATTTTATCTAGCTCTATTATGGAGCCTGTGCCGAAGGCTAAAATATCTTTAATTTTCTTTTTAGCCCTTCCCAGTTCCACTGTTATTTCCAATGGCACATCCATAATCAAACCTATATTATGACTTTGTGGGTGTACTTGCATGGACTCTAGTTCTGAAAATTGAGCATTTTGATACTCCACTGGTTTATCACTTTTCTTCTCATCATCCGCAACATATGCAGGAGCTGGTTTTTTTAGAGAGTCATCATTCATTGGTACGGACACCTCCTCTGTTTTGCCTGTTAATTTCCTTACTAGTTCTTTAAAAAAGTCCACGGGTAAAAGTTGCATAATAACACTGTCAATTAAATTACCTATAACCATCCTAAAGGCAACTTTTACGACCATGTCTTCATTTGTTAGAACACCATCAATGGTCTGCTGAGATAAGTCGACTACCCGAGTTTTTGGTGGTGATATGTTAACTAAAGAGCCGAAAATAGTAGATAATGCTGTGGCTGATCCTCCCATCATTTGGTTCATGGCTTCAGATACAGCGCTTATGTCAATATCTGTCAACGGTTCATCATCCACGGTCCCGTCTCCACCCATCATTAGATTAGCGATAATTTTAGCATCATTTTGTTGAATTATTAAAACGTTGGCTCCATCAAGACCCTCGGTATAACCTACCTCCACTGTCAAGCAAGGTGCAGGATGATCTTCAGATATTTTTTTCTTACTTGTCAATTCCACATAAGGAGTAGTTATTTCAACCCTTTGGTTCAGTAGTCCTGAAAGACTGGTTGCAGCTGATCCAAATGAAATATTCCCAATTTCCCCTATTGCGTCCTTTTCAAAATCCGTTAGTTTTTCCTGTGGATCGCGAGAATTGTCTGCAGTTAGTAGTGCATTAATTTCTTCTTGAGATAAAATTTCACTCATGGTCCCACTCCTCTCCATCCAATGTTTCTGTTATTTGTACTGCCATTTTATTTCTAATAAGACCAGCGCTACCTAAAAATTTAACTTTGCCCTTTACTAAAACAGAAAGGGGCTCAGTGGTGGATTTCTCTAAGGAAATTACATCACCAACATGTAAATCTAAAAGCTCTCCTACTGAAATCATGGTTTTACCTAACTCTACGGTTACTGGTAAAAATGTTCTCTTTAAACCTGATTCGACGTTTTCTTGGTTTTCTGGACTCTTAACAGATGATTGAGAAAACCAAAAGTGAGCACTTAATTTGTCAATCAATTCTTCCAATGATATATAAGGAATGGCTAAATTCATAAATCCTTCATTTTCACCTAGTATAACTTTAAATACTATAACAGCCACGGTTTCATTAGGTGATACTATTTGTAAAAACTGCGGATTTGTTTCCAGCTTCATTGTTTTTGCCTTAAGGTTACACACATTCATCCAAGCCTCATTTAGGTTAACCAGTATTTTATCTGTTACCAGTTTAATAATTCTTTGTTCTATTTCAGATAATGGTCTACCTTCTTTTAGGTTTTGGCCTGGCCCACCTAACAATCTATCTAGTATGGCAAACGAGATACTTGGGTTGATTTCTAATATGGCTTGTCCATCCCCTGAAATGGAGAATAAATTTATCACTGTAGGATTAGGTACAGATCTAATAAATTCTTCATATGTAGTCTGATCCACTGAAGCCACAGACACTTGAACCACATTCCTTAAATTTGCTGATAAGTAAGAAGTGATTAGGCGGGCAAAGTTTTCATGGATCATTTGCAATGTTCGAGTTTGATCTTTAGAAAACTTATTTGGCCTCCTAAAGTCATATATTTTTACTTTTGCCTTTGCTTCTTCTCTTTTTACTTCTTCAACATCAATTTCTCCCGTTGATAGGGCAGAAAGTAAAGCATCTATTTCTGATTGAGATAGTATTTCAGACACCTGCTCACCTCCCATGAAAAGTTATTTTGTTATTGTACTATGAATTCATTAAAATAAATATTTATAATTCTATAAGATAGGAATTTTTCAAGCTCTCTTTTCAATTCGTTACTAAGCTCTGCTTTTCCTTCATTTCCTTTTAATTCTTCAAGGGATTTTGATCTTAATATAGATAGTATTCGATCTTGTAGCTGAATTTTTCTTTCTTGAATTTGAGTGATGGCTTTGTTGTCCTCAACCTCTAAAGCTATTTCTACCCTTACTATCCTGTTTCGGTCAGTGTCCCGTAAATCTGTGGTGAATGAACCTAAATTCACCGTTTTACCTGTAAATTCTACAATGTCAGGGTTTTCAGGTAAATCATCTTTGGTAACACCTATCCTTGTGGCAACTATAAAGGATATGGATGCTGATAATACTATCAAAATTAGACCTACGATAACTAAGAAGCTTAAATTAAATAATGTATATTCTTTTTCCATAGGTTATCTCTCCTTTACCTTAATCGTTATTTTCTCTCATCACAATAACATTAACTCTTCTGTTTTGTTGTCTTCCTTGAGCTGTGCTATTAGTATCAATAGGTCGATATTCACCAAAACCTAGGGCTCCTAATCTTTCGGGCTCCACCCCTTGGGCAATAAAATGCTTCACAACAGATATGGCTCTACCCGCTGATAACTCCCAGTTAGATGGAAATTGTAAAGAGTACATAGGAATATTATCTGTATGCCCTTCAACTAATACCTCATTTTCTATATCTAAAAATATTGCACTTAACTTGTTTAGTAACTCCATGGCACCAGGCTTAATATCAGCCTTGCCTGAATCAAAAAACACACTATCACTAAATCTGATTTCTACTCCTTTTATTCCTATTCCAACATAGACTTGGTCAGTTAAACCATACTCTTCTATTAGTGAAACAACTTTTTCATAGGTTTCTTGTATCTCCTTATCCTCTCCTGGTTCGGAAGGCTCATCTTCCCTAGGCAATTCATCCAAAGGGTCTTGTATTATAATTTTCCCTCCGTCTAGTACACCTGAAAAGGATTGGTTAAGTGATGTTACAAGTTGTTGAAATTTTTGGGCGTCTATGGTTGAAAAGGAGTAAAGCATAATAAACATACACAGTACCAGGGTTATTACATCACTATATGTTAAAAGCCAACTATCTTGACCTTTTCTTTCCTCATTAATTCTATGCCGCCTCATCTTCATCATCCTCTAAATTCTTTTCTTTGAAGTTTTCCCTATCGTTTGGAGATAAGAAGGCTTTTAATTTCTCCTCAACTATTCTTGGATTTTCACCTGCTTGAATGGATAGTAGGCCTTCAATAACAACTTCCTTTAGAAGAATTTCTTCACTACTTTTCACACGGAGCTTAGCTGCCATGGGATTAAAAAATAGGTTAGCTAAAAGTACACCATAAAAAGTTGTTATAAGGGCAACAGCTAGTCCTGGCCCAATGGTTTCGGGATTATCCAAGGTTTCAAGCATCCTTATTAGACCAATTAACGTTCCTGCCATACCAAAGGCTGGAGCATATGAACCCATTGTCTCAAATATTCCTCGACCGGCTCTGTGGCGGTCTTCAAGGAATGAAAGCTCTGTTTCTAAGATATTTCGTACTAAATCAGGGTCAGTTCCATCTACCACCAATTGAACACCTTTTTTTAAAAAAGCATCATCAAGATTTTCGATGTCATCTTCTAATGATAACAGTCCTTCCCTACGGGCTTTTTCAGAAAATTTAACCATTAAACTTATTATTTGAGATGAAGAAAAAATTGTTTTACTCATGGTTTTTCTTACGGTTTTAAAGATCTGTTTAAATTGATTAAATGGATAGCTGATT
>CAYYRM010000214.1:0-4452 GCA_964474005.1 uncultured Eubacteriales bacterium | reverse complement strand
CGCCCATGCATCCGCGAAATCCGTGAAATCTCCCTTAAAAATCCGCGTTAGCATGCTTTTTAAAGACCCAGCATCAGTTCAACAATTAATTATGCCCTTTGACCCAGCATCAGTTCAAAGATTAATCGTTTCCGTTGCCATATTAAAAGACCCCCAAAACGCCCATGCATCCGCGAAATCCGTGAAATCTCCCTTAAAAATCCGCGTTAGCATGTTTTTAAAATCCCATATCTTACTACCCACAACCAACAACCCAAGTCATATCCCTCATCTCCCCCGCATATACATTTATCTAGTAAAAAAATCCAAAGGGGGATAAATTTAATGGATAAAAAAGAATGTATTGCTTTGGTACTAGCTGGAGGGCAAGGAAGTAGGCTGGGAATACTGACATCAAAGCTAGCAAAGCCTGCTGTTCCCTTTGGGGGGAAATACAGGATAATAGACTTTACCTTAAGTAATTGCGCTAACTCAGATATTGACACCGTAGGTGTCTTAACCCAATACGAACCATTGGTGTTAAACAGCTACATAGGTGTGGGAAGTCATTGGGGTTTAGACAGGAAAAAAGGTGGTGTAACGGTACTACCCCCATTCTTAAGGAAATCAGGTGGCCAATGGTATATGGGAACCGCTGATGCCATATATCAAAACCTAGACTTTATAGAATTAAACAATCCACAATATGTCCTAATATTGTCAGGGGATCACATATACAAAATGGACTACTCATACATGCTAGAACAACACAAAGATAATAATGCAGATTTAACCATTGCCACCATGGATGTAGATCTGAAAGAAGCATCCAGATTTGGAATAATAGTTCCAGACAAAAACAATAAAATAGTGGAGTTCCAAGAAAAACCTGAAAAGCCAAAAAGCAACTTAGCATCCATGGGTGTATACATCTTTACATGGGAGAAATTAAAAGAATATCTACAAGAAGATGCTAAAAATAGCCATTCAACCCATGATTTTGGCAAAGATATTATTCCAACAATGTTAGCCAAAAATGAAAAGCTCATGGTATATCAGTTCAGTGGTTATTGGAAGGATGTAGGTACAATCGAAAGTCTATGGGAAGCAAATATGGATCTTTTAAACGAAAGACCAAGCCTTGATTTAAATGATAAGGATTGGAGGATATATTCTGTAAATCCAGTTAAGCCTCCCCATTATCTAGGGAAAGATTCCGTTGTATCAAACTCACTGATAACTGAAGGTTGTACCATAGAGGGAGAGGTATTTAGAAGTGTGATTTTTCCAGGGGTGGAAATAAAAAAAGGTGCAAAGATCATTGATTCAGTAATAATGTCAGGAACTGTGGTAGGTGAAAATTCCACCATCGAAAAAAGCATAGTGGGTGAAGAAACAGTTATAGAAGATAACTGTAAAGTGGGGGATTCCCTAGGTGAAATAACCGTTGTGGCAGAGAATATTTTATTGCCTAATAACACAGTTACACCCATTGGTGTGGTAATAGATAAAAATTTCCTAGAGAAATTAGGGGAGGAAATATAGATGAGAGACGTAATGGGAATTATTAACGATACATGTCTTAGTGAGGATTTGAAAGATTTAACAAGTCATCGATCTGCAGCTGCAATACCCTTTGGAGGAAGGTACCGACTTGTGGATTTTCCCCTTTCTAACATGACAAACTCAGGAATAAGAAATGTGGGTATATTTACTCAGTTTAAAAATCGGTCCTTACTTGAACATCTGGGTTCTGGGGAAGAATGGGATTTAAGCAGTAAAAGGGATGGGTTGTTTATACTTCCCCCAATGTTTGAGGAAAGTAATTACTATAAAAATTTAGGGGATGTGGATTATTATCATAAGCATTTAGACTATATAAGGTTTAGCAGGCAAAAATATGTACTCATAGCTGCCACCAATATCGTTTGTAATATAGATCTAAAAAAAATGTACCAGACCCTGATGGAAAAAGGAGCAGATGTGGTATTGGCATTTAATCAAAGGGAGACAAAGTATAACCCCAAAAATCACACCATCCTTTCCCTTGATGGCGAAAAAGTTATTGATATTGTAATAAAACCTGAAAAAAAACTAAGTGAGGTCGATAACCTATTCTTAGAAATAATGCTCATAAAAAAAGACTTATTTATAGACATTATCAACAACTGTGTAAGCCGTGGTTATAATAATCTTCTTCGTGATGGAATAATCCCTCGTTTAAAGGAGCTGAACATATTAGCTCACAAACACCATGGCTTTTCAGGGAAAATTCATAATACATGTAGCTACTATAACCTAAGCCAAAAATTGTTAGACTCTAAAATATGGAAACAATTATTTTTAGGAGCTTCACCAATACTAACTAGGGTCCAAAATGAGCCCCCTGCCAAATACTGTCTTGGTTCTAAAGTAAAAAACTCTCTTATTGCCAATGGCTGTGTTGTGGAAGGGACTGTAATAAATAGTATATTATTTAGGGGAGTGACTGTAAAAAAAGGTGCAGTTATAAAAGATAGTATTGTGATGCAAAAGGGGGTAATAGGTGAAGGTTCATGGATAGAAAATGCCATCTTAGACAAGAACATTATTGTAAATGATAATGTGAATATAGTATCCCCACCTAATTATCCAATGGTAATTGAGAGAAGGTCCAGTGTTTAATGGAAAAAATAAAAGTACTCTTTGTAGCAGCTGAATCAGATCCTTTTTTCAAAACAGGGGGGTTAGGTGATGTTATAGGCTCATTACCCAAGGCACTATCAGAGTTAGAAATGGATGTCAGGGTGGTTTTGCCAAAATATAAGGGTATACCTTCACACCTAGTAGAGAGAATAATTTGGCTTAGAAGTATCAATATAAACTTGGGATGGAGAAATCAGTTCTGTGGGATAGAATCCACTAAGTTAGGCAATGTAACATTTTACTTTTTAGATAATCAATATTATTTTAACAGAGATAGTCTATATGGATATGGTGATGATGGAGAGCGATTTAGCTACTTTTGTAAAGCAGCCCTGGAAATCTTACCCCAAATTGATTTTAAGCCAGACATAATCCATTGTCATGACTGGCAAACAGGTATGATACCAGTACTTTTAGACTCTGACGCATACAAGGATAATCCTTTTTTTCACGGCATAAAAAAGATATTTACAATACACAACCTTAAATTCCAGGGGATATTTCCTAAAGAGATAATGACAGATGTACTTCAGTTAGGCCATAAACATTTCCACCTTGATGGGATTGAGTTTTATGATCAAATCAGTTTCATGAAAGGTGGGATAAACTACAGTGATTTAATCACCACCGTAAGCCCATCGTACAGTGAAGAAATAAAGCATGATTTTTATGGTGAGAATTTAGACGGTTTACTAAGACATGTAAGCCATAAATTAAAGGGTATTATAAATGGTCTAGACTATGATATCTATAATCCCTTGAATGACCCATTTATCTTCAAAGGCTATAATATTGAGGGATTGGATGACAAATACCAAAACAAAAAGGCCCTAAGGGAAGAGGTTGGCTTGCCCCAAAGACCAGAAGTACCAATAATTGCCATTGTCAGCAGATTGACTGAACAAAAGGGATTTCCCCTAATAGAACGGGTTTTGGAGGAAATCCTTCATATGGACATCCAACTGATAGTATTGGGAACAGGGGAAAAAAGATATGAAAATATGTTCAAAAACACCCAGTACCACCACCCAAGTAAATTGGTGGCTAGGATAGGTTTTGATAATAGGTTAGCACACCTGATGTATGCAGGGTCTGACATGTTTTTAATGCCTTCATTATTTGAACCATGTGGGCTGAGTCAACTTATGGCCATGAGGTATGGAAGTATTCCTATAGTAAGGGAAACTGGTGGATTAAAAGATACCGTAGAACCCTATAACAAATTCACAGGTGAAGGCATAGGATTTTCCTTTGAAAATTACAATGCCCATGATATGCTCTACACAATTCAAAGGGCTGTGGACATCTACTACAATAATAAAAATGTCTGGTATCACCTTATGAAAAAGGCAATGTCAAAGGACTACAGCTGGAAAACCTCAGCCCTAAAATATAAAGAATTATATATAGAAACCCTAACAAACTAAAACAACCCCCTCAATGTAGTTTTTTTACATTGAGGGGGTTAAAAATATGTCTGAAAGTTTAAAAATCTTTAACACGGTTAAGTAAGCTAAAAAGATGGTCCCACAGACCTACGAAAACCCCTTGCATCCGCGAAATCCGCGAAATCTCTTTTTAAAAATCCGTGTTAGCATGCTCTTAACCTAAATAACTATTTACACCCTTGGCAATTCCTTATGGAAAATCAAATCATCTATAAATCTACCTTCCTTTTCATCCCACTGGTGTTTATGTACTGTTCCTGACCACATAAAACCAGCAGAGAGTAACGTTGAAAAAGAAGCAGTGTTATTACTATAAACATATGCACGGATCATCCAAATG
>CAYYRM010000213.1:0-4508 GCA_964474005.1 uncultured Eubacteriales bacterium | reverse complement strand
GGGCTTAAAATTTATAACTGTGGTGTTAAAACTCCCAAAAAGAACATGCATCCGCGAAATCTCCCTTAAAAATCCGTGTTAGCCAAAAAAGGTTTTGTCCCCTTTCCAACTTTCCACCTAACCAACTTTCCAACTAACCCTTTCCCAACTAACCAACCATATAATAAAAATTTATTAACTTCACATAAAGCAATTGACATCCACATACAAATCTAATAATATATAAAATAATCCAAGTGAGTGTACCTATTTTTAGCGGTACAGGGAGATAATCCTACACGTAGACAAAACCTCTACGGAGTCACTATCACAGTGACTTCCGCAGAGGTTTTTATTATATTAAAGCACTAAAAAAGGGGGCGACAACATGAAAATCTCATACCAAAGAAACATCAAGAACTATATTGTATTTAGAACCTTTGCTGACCTAATAATCCTTGGACCAATTATCATGATATTCTTATATGCCAGAGGCTTATCATTCTCAGAAATAATGCTACTAAATTCCATCTTCTCAGTGGCAGTATTTTTACTGGAAGTACCCACAGGAATGATAGCAGATAAAATCAGCAGAAAATACAGCCTTGTCATAGGATCATTATTTTGGACCATCCAACTAATAATCTTCATTTATGCCCAAAGCTTTTGGGGATTTTTAGTGGCCGAAATCTTCTGTGCATTGGGTGTGACCTTCAAATCAGGGGCAAATACAGCACTTCTATATGACAGCCTAAAAACCATAAACAGAGAGAATGAAGTACAAAAATTCGAAGGATTAGCCATATCAATATTGCTTTATGCCCAAGCAATAGGCTCCATAGCTACAGGATTTTTATATGCCATCGATATACGTCTTCCCTTAATTGTATCTGCAATAAACACAACAATTGCAGCTATGGTTGCTTTAAACTTTAAAGAACCCCCCATTGAAGACAAAAGGGAAAAGGAGTCGTATTTTGTTCACATAAAAGAAAGTGGCAAGTATGTACTAGGTCATGGCAAAGTAAAAGCCATTATATTTTATGGGGCCATCTTTAATATATTTTACAGAGTTGGATTTTTCTTCTTCCAACCATACTTTGAAGGTGTTAAAATAGATGTAATATATTTTGGTTTCTTCTTCGCATTATTTAACATAGTAGCTGGTGTAGTATCTCAGAACGCATATAAGATTATAAAAATAACAAAGGGTAAAACCCTGACTTTTTTATCTCTACTAATGATAGTTTCCTTTTTCATAATGACAATAGTACCCATATGGATAGGAGCCTTTGCCATACTACTTCAACAAGCAGCCAGAGGCCTTTACCAACCCATAATAGCAAAATACATCAACAAACACATTCCATCAAACAAAAGGGCAACCATAATGTCCCTTTACAGCCTAGTGGCCAACCTGGCAGCTGCGGCCTTTTACCCACTATTTGGTATGGTAATGGATAACTCAAACGTTTTTTTCACCCACGGAGTACTAACAGTAACGATGCTAATAGCCACAGTATTTTCTTTGATTTATTATGGATCAACAGTAAAGGAAAAATATCGACCTGTTACAAGAACAGACGTGGGGTTATAGAATGAGGATTAAAAGATATAGATAGGGTTCTTAAGGCAGGTCACAGTTAACGAGCGTAAAAGATAGCATTAGGATGATTACCTATACTGTAGGGGAGCACCTTGTGTGCTCCTCACTTTCAAATAGAGCTAGGAATAAAGAACATTTATCAGTACTGATATTAAAGTAGGTCACAGATAACGGGCTTAAAGGCATTAATTTATATGATATTGAAGCAGGTCACAGTTAACGAGCATAAAAGATTTTATTTGTGATATTAAAGAAGGTCACAGTTAACGGGCTTAAAGACTTTATTTTATATGATATTAAAGAAGGTCACAGTTAACGAGCATAACATACGCTTTTTGTTATTGATAGTGTAATATAGTGTGAAAAAGACCATCAACACTAACTTTCACTAAAATGCATTTACACTAAATAAAACCTTAGTAATAAAACTGGTATTAAATCTTTTTTATATATGTACCAACACAAAATTATATACAACCTTCAAATCTTCAGAATCACCCTGATAGACCACAATACCCCTAAAATAGTTATTTAAGGCCGTGGTATCAGTGAAAGCCTTTAACAGTGGTATCCGTGTTACTATGCCCTCCAACATAAGAACAAAGTGGTGCCAGTGGCATTTGGGATAGTCAGTTCTATATATAAGAAAGGAAGTGCATAGATGGAAATATGGGATGTATATGACCAATATAGACGCAAAACAGGGCGAACCCACCAGCGGGGAGTTCCATTACCAAAAGGGGACTACCATCTGGTGGTACATATTTGGATAATAAATCAAAAAGGCCAATACTTAATCCAAAAACGCCAGCCCTGGAAAGAAGGGTGGCCCGGTGCTTGGGACTGTTCCGCAGCGGGTTCTGCCACCCAAGGAGATGACAGCATTCAAGCTGCTCTAAGGGAAACCCAAGAAGAAATAGGCCTAATTCTTGAACCAAAAATGCTAGAAAAGCTATTCTCAATAAATTTCAGAAGTGGCTTCGATGATGTATATCTGGTAAGACAGGATTTGGAAGAAACAAAACTGAAGCTCCAATATGAAGAAGTGGCAGAAGTTAGGTGGGCATACCCCCATGAAATTAGAGAAATGGTTAAGATGGGGGAGTTCATACCCTATCCATGTATGGATAGGGTGTTTTCCATGGCAGAATCCCCGGTAAGCTTAACAATGGCTACTTTGGACGATGCTGAAACCCTATATGCAATGCAAAGGGAAGTTTTTAAACCTCTATATGAAAAGTACCAGGACCATGACACAAGTCCTGTGACACAACCAAAGGATAGATTTCTACGTAGATTTGAAATAGGGGATTACTATAAAATAAATTATCAAAGTAACTTGGCGGGTAGTGTGTTTGTCTTTGAAAAGGAACCAGGCACTATGAAGCTACACATTATAAACATACTGGAGAATTATCAAAATAAAGGTATAGCGCAACAGGTGATGGAAAGATTAGAGAAAATGTATCCACATATTACAAAATGGGAACTTGAGACCATTGAAACAGAGCAACGTAACTGCCATGTCTATGAAAAAATGGGGTACAAACAAACATCAAAAAGACAACAGATCACCGAAAAATTAACAATAATTACATACCTTAAGGATAAAGATTTAAAACGAATTTCCCCCATGTAAAGACCATAGGACTAAGGTAACAACAAAAACAGCTACTCATTTTGAAAACAAAAATGAGTAGCTTTAATTTTTGCAGATTTAAAGGGTTTTTTGTCGTATATGTAGAAGATACTAAAAAAGAGATGTAAAATAATCCAATAATAATAATACTAAAGACCTAACCTGAAAGGAGCTGAGCTTATGGTTACTAAGAAAAAAGAACTAATAGGGGCATTGCAGGCGTTAGCTAGCCTTGTATTGGAACATAGAATAGAGGATTATGATAAGCTTATAGCTTTTTTTAATATGTTAAAAGAAATGGAAACCCTAGAAGAACTAAATGAACTATCTTTCTTAGGCGACAAGCTAGAAGAGTTAATGTTAAAAGCAGGTTATGAAAATATACTGGAAGCACATTACATAAAAGAAATCCTAATGGGAATGGGTCGGATGCAGCAAATAATTGAAAACTACATAGCTGAAAATTATAACCAAGTGGTAAAAACAGAAATTCAAGACCAACATGAACAAAAGAAAAAAATCCTAGTGGTTGATGATTCTATGGTCATTGCAAGACTATTAACCTCAAAGCTAAGTTCCATGGGATATGAAGTTGACTATGCCAAAGACGGTACCGATGCAGTACAAAAGTTAGCAGCTTTTAAACCTGACCTAGTGCTACTGGATTTAGTTTTACCTAAAATTAGTGGATTGGAGATACTTCAAAAAATCCGTGCAAATGATATAATTAAAAACATTAAAGTTATAATTGTTTCAAGTAGAAGTAAAGAAAAAGATATAGTTTTGGCATTAAAACTAGGGGCCAATGACTTTGTCCCTAAACCCTTCTCCATTGAAATCCTAGAAGAAAAAATCAAAAGAATATTAAAGATTACCTAAATAAATCATAGGGAGGATAGCGTGATGTTTTCACATAAGATTATTATATATCTATTTTTAATAACTACATTTATTAACCTCTCTTTATTTGTGTTTTTATTGATTAAGAAGATTATTGACAATGGAATGAACAAAAAAATTGCGAAACTGAGGCGTGAATACGAGGAAAAAATAGAAAGATATATTATCACAAAAGACATCAGAATATTTCCACCCAGGGGACTGCATACAGAACTATTCTATGAAGTGGTTATGGACTTTAGTTCTTTTCTAGATGGAGATATCAAATAAGAACTTATTTCACTTATTAAAAAAGAGAAACTTATAAAAAGAATAAAAAGAAATATTATAAGTAGAAACCCTTGGAAAAAAAGGGTAGGGGTCTTTGAAGCAGGTAAATACAAG
>CAYYRM010000212.1:0-4578 GCA_964474005.1 uncultured Eubacteriales bacterium | reverse complement strand
TTAGAAGTTTATTGGAAATCTTAGCCATGGCATAACCCCTTTTTAAAACTTCATTTGGTGAAAGGGTAATAAACTGGTTCTCTATGCCAATTAAATTTTCTTTAGAGTTAAATACTTTGTTTTTATATGCTTTAACAAGCTCCCTAAAAATAACATCAGTGTTTTGGTAATAGGTATTGATTATTGAGAGGGGACGTGCAAAAACTGGTCTTGAACCAATTAATTCAACCCTCTCCTTTTGCCTTGCCAAAACCTTGCGTAAAGAGTTTTTTAGGGAAACTTTGTAGATGTCAATTTGATTGTTTAGTTCCCAAAGATCAGGAACTGAAGCTTGAGCAGCTGCAGTTGGAGTTGCAGCCCTGAAATCTGCTACAAAATCTGCTATTGTGGTATCGGTCTCGTGTCCGATTCCAGTTATTATTGGTATATTAGAATTATATATCTCCCTTGCTACTTCTTCTTCATTAAAAGGCCATAAATCTTCCAAAGACCCTCCACCCCTAGCTAAAATGATTGTATCGATATCTCCTCGGGCGGATAATGTACGTAAAACCCTCACAATATCTCTACTGGCATAAGCTCCTTGTACTAAACAGCAGCATTTTATAACTTCAACCAGTGGATTGCGGTTTTTTAAAGTAATAAGAATATCCCGTAAAGCTGCTGAATTTTCACCTGTCACCACAGCTATTTTTGTTGGAAATGCGGGAATTTCCCTTTTATGACCTAAATCAAACAAGCCTTCCTTTGACAGTTTATCCTTCAGTTCATTAAAGGCTAATGTCAAATTTCCTTCCCCTATAGGGTAAAGGGAAGAAGCGTATAGTTGATAGCTCCCTCCCGATGGATATACACCCACATAGCCTGAGATAATGACTTCCTGCCCATCTTTAGGAGTAAATTGCAGATGCCGATTGGCATTTTTAAACATTACAGCCTTAATGACGCTATCCTTGTCCTTAAGGGTAAAGTAAAAATGCCCTGAGCCATGATTCTTAAAGTTTGATATCTCACCTTTAACAACCACTTCAGCTAAGCTGGGATTATACTCTATGGTTTCTTTAATTATAGCAGTAAGTTCACTTACAGTTATGGGGCTTTTAAACATATTTTTACCTTCTTTCAGCGGATAATACAGTATTATGCATCAACATTGTAATGGTCATGGGACCAACTCCACCTGGTACTGGGGTTATAAGTGACGCAACTTCTTTAACTCCTTCAAAATCCACATCACCCACAAGTCCAGTTTCTACGCGGTTAATACCCACATCAATAACAACTGCACCTTCTTTAACCATATCTTTGGTTATCATAAGAGGTCTACCCACGGCCACTATTAATACATCTGCTTGTCTAGTTATTGCACCTAAATCCTTTGTCCTTGAATGAGCTATTGTTACGGTAGCGTGTCTTTGTAGTGCAAGCATTGATACAGGTTTACCAACAATATTGCTTCTGCCTACCACCACCACATGTTTGCCAGTCAAATCGATATTGGACTCTTCTAGCATTACTATAACTCCATAGGGAGTACAAGGGATAAAGGCCTCTTTTCCTATACTTAAATTACCCACATTGATACTATGGAATCCATCCACATCTTTTTTAGGATTTATGGTTTCCAAAACCTTCCACTCGTCAATATGTTTTGGTAGCGGTAGTTGTACTAAAATTCCATCTATATTTATATCATTGTTAAGTTTGTCTATAAGGGCTAAAAGTTCTTGTTCACTGGTATCTTCTGATAATCTGTAAACTTCTGAATGTATTCCTAGCTTAATACAGGTTTTTTCTTTCATACCCACATAGGCTTGAGAAGCTGGGTCTTCACCTACTAAAACCACTGCCAGACCAGGGGTTATTCCTTTTTCCTTAAGGAGCTCCACCTTTTTTTGAATATCACCCCTAACCTTTTGAGCTATTAGTTTACCATCAATTAAAGCACCAGACATTTTTCTTCCCCCTTGTATTTATTTTTTTGAGTTTATATATTCGTCAATGGCCACTGCAGCATTTTTACCTGCTCCCATGGCTTTTATAACTGTGGCAGCACCAGTAACCACATCTCCTCCAGCAAAAACCCCTTCCATTGAGGTTTTACCAGTACTTTCATCTGCTAATATATTTCCCCATTTTGAGGTCTCTAAGTTTTTAGTTGACCTAGGTATCAAAGGATTTGGTCCTTGTCCAATGGCTATGATAACTATGTCAACATCTAAATCGAACTCAGATCCTTCCACAGGAACAGGCCTTCTACGTCCAGATGAGTCAGGCTCCCCAAGCTCCATTTTTTGACATCGCAAGCCTTTCACCCATCCTTCAGAATCACCTAAAACCTCCAATGGATTAGTTAACAACCTGAAATCTATGAACTCATCCTTAGCATGATGAATCTCTTCTGCCCTTGCTGGCATCTCATCCTCTGAGCGTCTGTACACAATATAAACATCTTCAGCACCTAATCTTTTTGCTGTTCTTGCAGCATCCATGGCAACATTCCCTGCACCAACCACGGCAACTTTTTTGCCAATTTTTACAGGGGTATCCCATTTTGGATGCAGGTATGCCCTCATCAAGTTAACCCTTGTTAAAAATTCATTGGCAGAATAAACACCATTTAAATTTTCACCTGGGATGTTTAAAAAATACGGAAGTCCTGCCCCTGAACCCACAAAAACCGCTTCGAACCCTTCTTCAAATAATTCCTCTATGGTGATGGTTTGACCGATAACAACATTGGTTTTTAACTCCACACCTAGGTCAAGGAGTGCATTGATTTCTTCTTCTACGATTTTTTTAGGTAGCCTAAATTCTGGTATACCATACATTAAAACTCCACCTGCCTGATGAAAAGCTTCGAAAATGGTTACATTATAGCCCATTTTCGCCAGTTCACCAGCACAGGTTAAACCAGCAGGTCCAGAACCTACTATGGCAACCTTTTTTGAATCAACGGCTCCCCTTTTAGTTCTCTCTTTACTTTGGGACCGTTCCCAGTCAGCGGCAAATCGTTCCAATCTACCAATGGCCACAGGTTCATTTTTTATACCCACAATACAAACCTTCTCACATTGTTCCTCTTGGGGACAAACCCTTCCACAGATGGCTGGTAAAGAGTTTTTCTCCTTTAGCTTATCAATGGCCCCTTGAAAATCCCCTTCAGCTATTTTTTCTATGAATTTGGGAATCTCTATCCCCACAGGACAACCTTGCACACATTTAGGATTTTTACATTGGATACATCTTTTAGCTTCATTTATGGCAGTTTCCTCATCATAACCTAAAGCCACTTCCAAAAAGTTTTTTACCCTTTCTTCACCAGGTTGACAGGGCATAGGATGCTTTTTACTATTAGCCATTTATTTTTCCTCCCCACATCTACAATCTTCAACCTTTTCTTCTATTTTATACATATTAAGTCTTCTCATCTGCTCATCAAAATCCACTTTGTGGCCATCAAAGGCAGGACCATCAATACATGCGAACTTAACTTCGTCACCAATTGAGACCCTACATCCCCCACACATACCTGTTCCATCCACCATCAAGGAATTTAAGCTGACAATTGTGGGGATACCATACTCCCTTGTTACATTACTTACGGCTTTCATCATTGGTACAGGACCAATGGCAATTACCGCATCCACCTTTGTGCCAGAGGCAATTATATCCTTCAATGCATCAGTTACAAAGCCTTTTCTCCCTGCACTGCCATCATCTGTTGTGATATAGAGCTCTTTACTAACAGCCTCCATCTCATCTTTGTAAAACAATAATTCTTCATTTCTAGCACCAATAATGGAAATTACGTCAACACCCTCTTGATGAAGTTCTTTAGCTTCTGGATAAACAGGAGCTACTCCAACTCCTCCACCTATACACACAACGGTTTTAGCCTTTGGATGCTCAGTGGCTTGACCCAACGGTCCCACCAAGTCTAATATACTATCCCCTTCTTCTAGCAAGCCTAGCCTTTTGGTACTTGACCCAACCTCTTGGAAAATCATGGTTATTGTCCCATTTGCTCTGTCATAATCAGCAATTGTCAAAGGAATTCTCTCACCTTGTTCATGGATCCTTAGAATTACAAATTGACCAGCCTTAGCCCTCTTAGCTATCAGTGGAGCTTCCACAATAATCTGCTTTAAGGTAGGTGCTAAAACTCGTTTTTGTAAAATTTTGTTCATCAGACTCCCTCCCTAATTTTTCTACATATTTATTTTCTATAAATAAATAAAAAACCCTCTAATTTTTAAGCATTTTTAATTATTTTGACTAAGTTCTTTTTTTCCCATGAAAGCCACTCCCACTGCATTATCAGAGGAAAGTGATACATGGGCAAAGTGCAAATTGCTCCTAATGTGTTTTTTTAACTGTTCCCTTATAATTTTATTAGATGCAACTCCACCCACCAAAAGTATATCATTACAATTAGTTTTTTCCAGCCCATAAATTAACATTTTCTCAACGGTTTTAGCAACACACTTAAACACCGAAAGGGCTATGTCTTCTCTATTTACACCTTCATTTAAGAGACTTTGTGCCTTTGTTAAAGGACCTGAAAAGCTTGGGTTC
>CAYYRM010000211.1:0-4627 GCA_964474005.1 uncultured Eubacteriales bacterium | reverse complement strand
GATAGCAGGCCCAGAGGATGAAGGCCGCCGCCTTCAGGTCATAGGACGGAACATCGTGACTGATATCAACCAGGTTACAATCGGGGTTGATGGACAGGATAACGCCTTTGAGAGAGGCTACAAAATAATCCTGCCGGCCAAAGTCGGTCAGCAACGCGATGCAGCTTTTGCCCATTGGCCTTAAATTTCCGGTCGGAATAATCTTATTGCAGAATCAGAGAGCGGTCAACCTTTTCCCGGCCCGGGACCGGTTCTTAAAAGATAACCTTGAGCATTCTCTTCCAGCGGGTCTTGAAGATGAAGCGGAAAAACTTCCTGACTTTATCCTTAATCCCATTTTTTTGATAGGCGTCTTTTTCCGCCTGGTAGGAAAAATAGATCAGCCAGGGACGTCCCTTGATGTAAGAAGTCGGCAGAAAACTCCAGTACCGGCTGTCCAGGCTGTTATCGCGGTTGTCCCCCATCACAAAGACATGTCCCGGCGGGACCACCACCGGCCCATAATTATCCCTGATGACATCATCATATTGATAAAAATTGCCCTTCTGAAATATCTGGGAATCATTGTGGACTTTATACCGCTCTTCCAGCGGCCGGTCGTTGACAAAGACTTCCTTGTCCTTGATTTCGACCTTCTCCCCTTCCAGGGCAATAACCCGTTTGACAAAATCCTTGCTCAGGTCTCTCGGCCACTTGAAGACCACGATGTCCTGGCGGTCCAGTTTTTTGGCCGGCAGAAGGAAAGCCTCAAGTTTTCCCTGAGGCCGGGTATAGACAAATTTATTGACCAACACCCATTCAGTATTTGTAAGTGTTGGTAACATGGAATTGCCATCCACTATAAAACTTTCCATAACAAGGCTACGTATAATTAATGCTAGTATTATGGCTATTAAAATAGATTTAATCCATTCTTTTAATTCTTTCATTATTCTTCACTCCCTATGGGAAAACTGGCCAAACTCTTCCGATAACTATCCCCTGAATAAATTCTTTTTTAATTGGACCGAAATTCCTACTATCTATGCTTACTTCATGATTATCCCCCACAATGAAGTATTCATCATCCATCAATGTAAATGCAAAGGCTTCACCTTGGTAGGGTACACTTTTTACACCATTGACAAAGATATTATCTCCATCACTTTCAATATTATCACCAGGTATGGCTATAATCCTTTTTACTAAGAAAATTTGTTCATCTACTTTATAAAAGGATATTATATGATTAGCTTTGTAGTCTCCCCATTTCCTGATAAGTAACAAATCTTCATGGTGGAATGTTGGCTCCATGGAAGGACCATAAACCTTTAAAAATGAAAATAAGTAGGTGTTAAGTATAAAGGTAATAACTAAAACTACTATTAATAGCTCAATGATTTCTATTATCTTTTTCATAATACCCCCACCATTTTTTATGTATAAAAAAAGGGCTGACTAAGCACAGCCCTTTTCATTTTACTACTTTCTAATTTCTTGAATCCTAGCTGCTTTACCTGTAAGGTTACGTAAGTAGTATAGCTTAGCTCTTCTAACTCTACCAATACGAACAACTTCGATTCTATCCACCTTTGGTGAGTGGATTGGGAATGTTCTTTCAACACCCACGCCGTAAGAGATTCTTCTAACAGTAAAGGTCTCTCTGATACCACTACCTTTACGCTTGATTACTACACCTTCGAAAAGCTGAATTCTTTCCCTTGTACCCTCAATAACTTTAACGTGAACTTTTACAGTGTCACCAGCTTTAAATTGAGGAATGTCAGACTTCATATTTTCTTGCTCTATTTGTTTAATGATTTCCATTTATAATTCCCTCCTTCCGGCCTAGACGTTCTTAGCCTTACATAAGTAGGTAGAGGACCGTCCGTAATACCCAATATATTGTAACATAGTTTAGAAATATTTACAAACCTTTTTTATATTTTTCAACTATGGATTTTGGTATCTTATCAATTAAGTCTGGGCGTTTTTTCATGGTTATTTCAAAGGATTTTGCCATACGCCATTTTTCAATTTCCTGATGATTACCTGATAAAAGTACATCGGGTACACATAAACCTTTATATTCTTGGGGTCTAGTGTAATGGGGATGTTCTAAAAGACCATTTTGAAATGAATCGTTTATGTGGGATTCTTCTTTTCCAATGCTACCGGGGATCAGCCTTACTATGGAATCCACAATAACCATGGTGGGTAACTCTCCACCTGTTAAAACATAATCACCTATGGAAATTTCTTTGGTTACATAGGTTTCTTGAACCCTGTAATCAATACCTTCATAATGGCCACATAAGAATATTAGGTGCTTTTTTTTCGCCAAGTTATTTGCCATCTCTTGATTAAATGGCTCCCCTTGGGGTGTTAATAAAATTATTTCCGTATTATCATCAAACCCGATTGACTCTATGGCTTCAAAAAAAGGTTCAGGCTTCATAACCATGCCTGCACCACCACCATAGGGGTAATCATCCACTTTTTTATGTTTGTTATTGCTATATTCCCGTACATCGTAAACCGAAATATTTACTAAGTCATTATCTATGGCTCTTTTTATTATGCTTGCGGAAAAAGGGCCGTGAAACATTTCTGGGAATATGGAAAGTATATCTATTTTCATTCTAGTAACCCCTCTAAAGGTGAAATGATTATTTTTTTATTGGGGATGGATACACTTACTACAACTTGCTTTATGGCAGGGATTAAAATCTCTTTAGTGCCATTTTCCAATACATAAACATCATTACTCCCCGTGGGCAATACGGATTTAACCACACCTACAAATACATCATTGTCTGTGTATACATTGCATCCTATGATGTCAAAGACATAGTACTGTCCTTCTTGCAAAGGTACTGTATCATCTTTCAAAACTTCCAGATACATACCATTATACTTTAATACATCATTTATGTTATCATACCCTTTAAACTTAACAATATAAATGTTTTTTTGGGGTCTGCTTTTTTCTATGGTCATTTTTTGTTCATGAATAAAAACATCGTTACCCTTTTCGAATCTTTCTGGGAAGTCCGTTAATGGATATACCTTAACCTCTCCCCTTACCCCATGGGTTGATGTTATTTTACCTACTTTAATTTTTTGTTCCATATATGTCACCATCTTTTAATGAATTTTAGGGTTAGAGATGAACTCTAACCCAAAATATCAACAATTATATCTAAATTATATTTTGCAGCTGCGGCATTGACCACAGTGCGGATTGCCTTGGCAATTTTACCACTTTTACCTATTACTTTTCCCATATCCTCTGGGGCAACCTTAAGCTCTAATATCATGGTTTTATCCCTCTTTTTTTCAGTTACAACCACTTGCTCTGGTTGGTCCACCAAGGATTTAGCTAAAAATTCCACTAGCTCTTTCAAAGTAAGACCTCCTTTGGTCTATTTTTCTAGAGCCCCAGCATTTTTAAGTAGTGATTTAACTGTGTCAGAAGGCTGAGCTCCTTTGCTTAACCATTCTTGAGCCTTTTGTACATCAATTTTAACTTCAGCAGGCTCAGAAATAGGATTGTAATAGCCTAATTCCTCTATAAAACGACCGTCCCTTGGAGAACGGGAATCAGCAACAACTACTCTATAGAAAGGTCTTTTTTTAGAACCCATTCTTCTTAAACGAATTTTAACTGCCATGTTTTTCACCTCCTTTACATACTAAACTTTAAAATTTATTTAAAAAAGGGGAAGGATTTTTTCCCTTTTTTCATACTTTTTTCCATTGCACCAAACTGCTTCATCATTTTTTGCATTTGCTCAAATTGTTTTAAGAGCCTATTTACATCTTGGATTTTTGTTCCAGAGCCTATGGCAATTCTTTTTCTTCTACTTCCATTTATGATAGAAGGGTTAACCCTCTCCATCTTTGTCATTGAGCTTATTATGGCTTCGATTTTAACAAGTTCCTTATCATCCATGGATAAGCCCTTTAATTTCCCTCCACCAAGGCCAGGCATCATGCCAAGTATTTGGTCTAGGGGACCCATTTTTTTGATTTGTTGAAGCTGTTCAATGAAATCATCAAAGGTGAATTGCTGAGATTGCATTTTCTTTTGCCATTCTTTAGCCTTTTCTAAATCAACGGCTGCCTCAGCCTTTTCTATCAGAGTAAGTACATCCCCCATACCCAAAATACGGGATGCCATTCTGTCTGGATGGAAATTTTCTAAATCCTCTATTTTTTCACCCACACCCACTAACTTAATGGGCTTTCCTGTTACTGCCTTGATGGAAAGGGCAGCACCACCACGGGTATCCCCATCCATTTTAGTTAAGATTACTCCACTTATATTTAGACTCTCATTAAAGGATTTTGCCACATTAACTGCATCTTGACCAGTCATTGCATCTACCACAAGTAATACTTCATCGGGGTTAGCAGCTAAATGAATTCCCTGCAATTCCTCCATTAGTTTTTCATCAATATGAAGTCGACCTGCGGTATCAAAGATAACCAGATCAAAGCCATTTTTCTTTGCATGATCTAAACCTGCTTTGCAGATGTCTACGGGAGATATTTTATCACCTAGTTTAAAAACCTCAACCCCAAGCTGCTGTCCTAATACTTCCAGCTGCTTAATGGCTGCAGGTCTATATATATCCGCAGCTAC
>CAYYRM010000210.1:0-4651 GCA_964474005.1 uncultured Eubacteriales bacterium | reverse complement strand
GATAATAGAAGGCAGTTCTTTTACCCTTGTGGCTGCCATAAGTCTTTTGGCAATTGCAGCTGGGACTTATGTGGGGGGAATAGTGTTATTTAACCGCAGGAATTTACCACTATAACTATACCAAAACCGTAAGTCTTGTTGACTTACGGTTTTTTTACTAATATGATAAATGTGTAATATTTAGGTGAACTATCCATCTCCCAGGGCTAAGAGTCTTGAGGTTGGGGGCTTTTTAATAAATTGTGAGGTGAATAATATGTACTTCCAATATGGACCAGAGGAAATTGATTATCTAAAAAAGAAGGATAAGAAGCTAGGTAAAGCCATAGATGATATAGGAATAATAACCAGGCGGGTGAACCCAGATATTTTTGCATCTTTAATTGAAAGTGTTGTGGGTCAGCAAATCTCCAGCAAGGCTGCCCAAACTGTTAATGCTAGGCTCTTGGACTTAACAAATGAAATAACCCCTGAAAGGTTAATGTATTTAAATTTAGAGCAAATTCAAAAATGTGGTATGTCCTTAAAAAAAGCAAGCTATATCAGGGGTATTGCAGAAGCTGCATTTTCAGGCAAAGTAAAATTTAATGAGCTGTATAGATTGTCTGATGAAGAAATAATAAGGGAGCTTATATCCCTAAAGGGAGTAGGTGAATGGACAGCGGAAATGCTACTGATCTTCTCTTTACAAAGAAAGAATGTGGTCAGTTATAAGGATTTAGCCATACGTAGAGGAATGATGAACCTATATGGCATAAAAGAGTTGACCAAAGAGAAATTTCAAGTCTATAAAAAAAGATACTCCCCCTATGGCACAGTGGCATCACTGTACCTTTGGGAACTTTCCCATGAAAATAGTTAGAACTAAAAAAGGATGCTGGAAATATAATTCCAGCATCCTTTTTTCTACTATGCTTAGTAAAATGAAGGGATTTGTAATTATATGTCGAAAACAATAGGGTGTGAAGGGATGTGAATGTAATGGGCTTTATTAACAGATTATTAAGGCTAAAGACTTTAAAACACCAGCTTAGATTTTGGATTAGCTCATTACTGGTTATGTTATCTGTGGCGTCCATGGTATCCTATACACTTATAGGTTTTAAGGATTCCAAAAATACCATTTTGGAAAACATGGATGAAACTGTGGCAGTACAAAACATATATATTGAGAAGTGGTTCCAAGAAAGAGCCGTTAACATAAGAAATCTTGCAAATATACCTTCTAGTAAGAATTTAGAAATAGATAAAATAAATCATAATTTGGAATTTATGTTGGAAAACATAGATGATTTTGATACACTACATTTTTTAAATGATAAAGGCGAAATAATAGCTTCCACAGCATTAAACCCAACAGTAACTGATTTATCTGATAGGGATTATTTTAAAGAAGCAGTTAAAGGTAATGAGTATGTTACTGATGCCTTTTTAGGTAGGGGTACAGGAAAGATGGTAATTGTTTTTTCTTCCCCTGTTTATGATTATAGCAATAAATTCATAGGTGCCATCATCGGCTCTGTAAGTTTAGCATCAATAGATGATATTATTGAAGATATTGAAGTTTCAGAAGGAAAGGACATATACATAGTAAACAGAGATGGTTATATGATCACAGAATCTAGATTTATAGACCAGCTAATAGCTGAAGGGAAAGTGGAGCAAACTGCCAGAATGAACATAAAGGTAGATACCCCTCTTTTTAAAAATGCTTTAAACAATGAAGGATATAGAGAATCATTTGTGGATTACAGAGGAGTGGAGGTTTACGGCACTTTCGGTATAACAAATGATGGTAAATGGATTATTATCAGTGAAATCGATAAAGAACAATTGGTAATAGGAATACAAAGGCAAATATTTTCCTTTATGGGTTGGCTTGCAATAATAGCCATGGCATCGATAATTGTTACTTTGAAGTTCACTGAAAAAATCGAGG
Source organism: uncultured Eubacteriales bacterium (assembly GCA_964474005.1). GTDB lineage: Bacteria > Bacillota > Proteinivoracia > Proteinivoracales > Proteinivoracaceae > Alkalicella. The sequence continues at coordinate 2,712 of CAYYRM010000210.1, read as the reverse complement.
AGCCCATCAAATACCTTTTAGAGGGAACTACAAATTTACAGGCTGGGAATTATAGTCATAAAATAGATGAAAAAGTAATATCAAATGGTCCCGAGGAGTTGTTAAGGCTTTGTAAAGCATTTAATGAAATGTCTAGCACCATAGACTCCCACATACATAAGATACAAGAAAGTGAAAAGAAGTATAGAGGACTATTCTATCATAATCCTAACATTGTGTTTACTCTGGATAGACAAGGGACATTACAAGAAATAAACACATATACAGAAATTATCACAGGGTTTTCCAAGGCAGATTTGATAGGAAAGCCATTAACTACTTGGACAAGTCAAGAGGATTTAGAAAAGGCAAAAATCTCATTTTTAAAGGCCCTGATGGGGGAAAGTAATAATTTCGACATGTCCATAGTGGGGAAATCTGGAGAGAAGTTATATTTTAACACAACATTGTTTCCCATCAAAGTAAACCCCACTGAAATTTTGATTTTTGGTATTGGCAAAGATGTAACAGAAAAAAGGCTAGCCTTAGAGGAGTTGCAAATATACTCAAAAAAACTTGAGCAATCAAATGGTGATTTGCAACAGTTTGCTTATGTGGCATCCCATGACCTTCAAGAACCTCTTAGGATGGTCAGTAGCTATTTACAGCTCTTAGAAAAAAGATATGTACAAAACCTCGACCATGATGCCCAAGAATTCATTAAGTTTGCAGTGGATGGGGCCAAAAGAATGCATAAACTCATAAATGACTTATTGGCTTATTCTAGATTAAATACCAGGGGAAATGAATTTAAAGGGATAAGCACCCAAAAAGTTTTAAATAAAGTATTAAACAACCTAGAGTTTTTTATAACAGAAAAAAACGCTATGGTAACCCATGAGAATCTCCCTGAAATATTCGGTGATGAATCTCAAATTATACAGTTATTTCAGAATATAATCGTAAACGGAATTAAGTTTAATGTAAACCAACCTAGAATTCATATTTCTGCATGGGAAACAGATGAGCATTGGTTCTTTTCCTTTAAGGACAATGGTATAGGTATACCCCAAGAGCACCAAGGGAGGGTTTTTGAGATTTTCCAGAGGCTTCATACCAAAGAGGAGTATGATGGAACTGGTATAGGCCTTGCCATATGTAATAGGATTATCCAACGACATGGTGGGTCAATATGGCTTGAATCCCAGGAAAACCAGGGTACTATCTTTTACTTCACTGTTTCCAAGGGAGGTAGTAAATAAATGTCAGTGAATTTAAATAAAACCATTAACATACTATTAATCGAGGATAACCCAGGAGATGTAAGATTGATTGAGGAAATCCTTAAAGAGTCTAATATAAACGCACAGCTAAAGAATATTGCCCATGGTGATGATGCTTTAGAGTATTTAAGAAATCAAGATTTATATAAAGATTCAATAACTCCTGACTTGATAATCCTAGATTGGAATATACCTAAAAAAACTGGCTTAGAAGTATTATCCGAAATCAAAAGGGAAAATGAACTAAGGCTAATCCCAGTAATAGTTCTAACTTCTTCAGATTCAGATGAGGATATTAACAATGCATATGCAGAAAGGGCAAACTGCTATTTAACAAAGCCTATTGACTTAGATGATTTTGCTAAGGTTATCAAGGGCATAGAAGAATTTTGGTTAAACCTAGCAAAGTTACCGAGGAGATGATGGAATGTATAGGTATGGAGAAGATATCAATGTTTTGTTAATTGAGGATAACCAAGGGGATGCAAGATTGATATTTGAAACTTTAAAATCTGTGGAACATATCAATATATCTATAGACCACATAAAATACCTAAAGGAAGGGATTAATACTTTAGGTAAGAAAAAGTATGATATTGTTTTACTGGACTTAGCTTTACCAGACTCCCATGGGTTAGACACATTTTATAGCTTAAAGAGGGCATATAACAACATACCAGTTATAGTATTAACAGGACATGATGATGAATTAAACGCAATCAAAGCTGTTAAAGCAGGGGCACAGGATTATTTACCTAAAAACCAGTTTTTAGAGGGTATTTTGGTTAGGTCAATTTTCTATGCCATTGAGCGTCATAGGTTATTAATGAAGCTTCAAAATAAAGCACTTATGGATGACCTAACAGGTGTTTTTAATCGAAGGGGTTTCTTTAGGCAATCAGAGGATTTATTTTTAAAAGAGGAAAATTTGGGTCAAGAGTATATACTGATCTATGTGGATTTAGACAAACTTAAACATATAAATGATAGCTATGGACATGATGCAGGGGATGATGCCATAATTCATACTGCAACAATACTAAAAGAAACCTTTAGAGTACAGATATAATAGCTAGAATAGGCGGAGATGAGTTTGTCATCCTTGCTATAATAGAAAACGGAGATCAGTGTATGAATTCCATGCTGCAAAGGTTGGCAAATAACATATCTAACTTTAACTCTACCACCAAAGAACCTTTTACCATATCCATTAGCTATGGCTATGTAAGGGGATTAATATCAGGGGATATGGACGTATATGGATTACTAAAACAAGCCGATGCCAACATGTACCGAGAGAAAAACATAAAGAAAGTTAACAGTTAGGATACTATTAAGAGCACTTAAAAAAGTGCTCTTTTTGCAGGATATTAAAATATAAGAATGAATATATTAATAAAAATAAAATTGAGGGTGATTATTTTGGTAAATAAAGTTTATAGACTTAGTT
>CAYYRM010000209.1:0-4661 GCA_964474005.1 uncultured Eubacteriales bacterium | reverse complement strand
ACATGCATTTTTCATTACGATGTATGCAGATAAGAAAAATAGATATTCAATAGATAGCAATTTAGGAAACTGTAAATGAAATAAATGAAATTTCGTGCCCATAAAGAATATAAATGCACCCAATGAAACAACAATTAAAGTCATCAAAAATTCAGAACCCGTAAAAAAATGTAAATCTAGGACATATTTTTTAATAAACTCTGGATCATAAGTTGTTTGATTAAGACTTGGAATAATCAAGTGGTTTAGAATAAAATGTGGAAAGAGTCCAATGCAAATAATTAATAACGCAATGCCTACATGTGCAATATCAAGACTAGAATATTCCAATTTTATATGATCATAATTGTTTTTAGTTTTTCTTAGAAAAACATAATAGAATAATTTAATAAATGAACAAACTGTTCCAGCAGAAACAATGATAAAGATGAGTTCTGCATAGAAAAACGATGCATGACCATACTGATAAGCCTCAACGATACCATGATGCAATATAGATTTTGATATAAACCCGTTGAAGAAGGGGATTCCACTGATACCGAGTGCTGCTATCAAACAAACCAGCGTTGTTAATGGCAATTTTTTCCATAAACCTCCCAGTTTATACATATCATTTTCTTTGGTGTGATAATACACAACACCAGCAACCATAAACAATAAAGATTTAAATAAAGCGTGATTGATGATGTGATAGAGTGCTCCTGTATACTGCGGTGTAGATAAATGATTTCTCTTCCATGTTTTGTAATATAACAAGCCTAATTTCGTTGGTGTGATTACCAAAGGTTTGAGTGACAGTCATTTCTGCTTTGTAGCTATTTACATTTTGAAATCTATTTATGTTTTGTTCTAACATAACTTCTGGGTCTATTGGATTTGAGCTACATCCCACAACAAGCAAAGATAGTAAAATAATAAAGTATATATGAATGCATTTTTTTATCTTCATTATTTCTCCCCTTTTCTAATTGATTTCCTAGAATATATATTCGACCTTTTATACTAATATCCTTTAATTTTACCCCTTAGTCAATTGCTATTTTTGGAAATCCATTATATTTAGTGTTATAGGAAGTTCTCAAGTCCCCGCCTTTTAAGTTCTGCGGCTATTTTTTCTAGTCTTAGCTCTCGGTATAGATCTATCACCCTAAAGTTATCTAGCTTAGCCAAAAGCATCTCATCAGAGATATCAGTAAATCTAGATTTAAGCTCTTCAGTGCTCTCATGGTCCCGTGTACGGAAATAATGCATAATTAGCTCTGTATCATTTCTATCTATTATATTTACAACCCGTTTCTTGTTTAAAATATCTTTTTTGTATTCCCCTGATACTATATATTCAATTTTTTCTATATCCTCTTTAGTGATGATTTCTTCCTTTATTAAGGGTACCAATTCCCCTATAAAATCATTGGGTGTTTCGGATATAATGACCTTCTTAAGATCTTCGATGAACTTTCTTTTTCTTAGATTAAATTCAGTTTCATCTATCCTTCCATCGGTTAATAACCAATGATTCTTTGTTATGGACTCCCTGAGATCTTTGCCACTGTAATAATTTCGCTCCAAGGGTTTAGGTGTGCTGTATTCATGCCTATCATCATAACCATATTCCACTGTGTGTTGTGGACGAATTACAAGCCAGATAATAAGTCCAACTGGAAATGATACGAAAAAAACCAGTAATGCTACTAAACATCCATCTTTACCCCTTGCCTCAGCATCACCATATGCCCAAAAAGGCAATGCAATTGTGGCAAATAATAAACCCAACCCAGTTAATATTAAGAAAATCGAAGATATAGCTTCCATTAACAATCCCCCCTATTTAAGAATGACTTACTATATCTATATTCTGTTTTTATTTATAAAATCCTTTTTTTAAGCTGAATTAAAGGGCATAGGATCAGATCCCATGCCCTCCATATTTTATAATTTTGTGTCATCTATTTGGTTTAACCAGTTTTCTATGTCATCAATCACCAATTTTACACACCCATCTTCAAAGGGTGACTTTAGGTTAGCTAATTTAACTAAGTCCACAAATGATTTGCTTCCCCCAGCCTTGCACAATGTCAAATAATCATTCCAGGCTAGTTTACGATTATCATTGGCTTTTTTCCAGAACTGGAATGCACAGATCTGGGCTAATGTATAGTCGATATAATAAAATGGGGAGCCAAATATATGACCCTGTTGGTACCAGAATCCTCCCCGCTCTAGGTAGTCATTCTCATCGTAGTTTCTGTGGGGTAGGTATTTTTTCTCAATTTCCCTCCACTTTTCCTTCCTTTGAGCTGGAGTTAATTCTGGGTTAGCATATATAAAATGCTGAAATTCATCAACGGTTACACCATAAGGGATAAATAAAAGGGATTCACTCAGATGTGAAAACTTATATTTATCGGTGTCTTCTTTAAAGAATAGGTCCATCCAAGGCCAAGTGAAAAATTCCATACTCATGGAGTGGATTTCGCATGCTTCTAAGGTGGGGAATCCATATTCAGGTACTTGATATCCTCTACTTTCATAGACTTGGAAGGCATGACCTGCCTCATGGGTTAAAACATCTATATCCCCAGAGGTACCGTTAAAGTTTGAGAAAATAAAAGGTGATTTGTACTCACTTATGTATGTACAATAACCGCCCCCTGCTTTTCCCTTTTTACTCACTAGGTCCATTAGCTCATTTTCTAACATGAAGGAAAAGAATTCATTGGTTTCAGGTGATAATTCTTCATACATTTTCTTACCATTGTCGATAATCCATTGAGGGTCACCTTTAGGTTTTGGATTACCGGTGGCAAAGCTAAATCTGTCGTCATAGTATTTGAGTTCATAAACACCTATACGCTTAGCTTGACGCTCTTTAAGTTTACTGGCAACTGGAACAATATGTTCTTCTACTTGCTTTCTAAAATTTGACACCATATCAGCATTGTAATCTGTTCTATTTAGCCTTGCATAGCCAAGCTCTATAAAATTGTCATAGCCAAGCTTTTTAGCTATACTGGTGCGAACCTTTACAAGCTTGTCATATATTTCATCAAGTTTAGCTTCATTTTCCCTAAAGAAGTCATACTTGGCTTCATTGGCTTTCTTTCTCATTTCTCGGTCTGTGGAAAGCTGGAAGGGAACCAGTTGGGGCAGATTTCTTTCTTCACCTTCAAACATGATTTTAGCTGAAGCTATCAGCTTTTGATATTCTGTTGCTAGCTTATTTTCTTGTTGTAAATCTTCAATGATTTCCGGCTTAAATGTTTTCAAAGTCAATTGGGCAATATCAAATAGTTGCTTACCCCATTTGCCCTCTAGATCTTTTCTGAATTGTGATTCCACTAAAGCCTTATAGTATTCAGTTACCATCCCTTGGTACAGGGGCCTCACTTCATCAAAAAAGTCTTGCTCTAATTTGTAGAACTCATCATTTGTGTCAATACTGTGTCTGACAGAGGCTATTTGATCCATGGATTCCACTTCACTTCTTAGCTTATTGATTTTACCCATGGCATTGTCTTGTTCTTCAAGGGAATTTGCTGATAAAAACTCATTTAACAGCCCTTTAAATTTCACCTCCACCTCTTTGATGTCTGGTCTTACATACTGAAATTCACTGAACTTCATGTTATCCCTCCTCATAGGTACATTATATTTATGTTTCTACAGCTTATTGCTTTTTACCTTTTTATTGTTATTAAGTATTTGTTAAATTATGAAAAAAAGATTTAGCCACGACACCACTTAGTTCTCACCCCCCAAACGTAGGCAAGGCTTTAGCCTTGCAGAAAGATGGTTATCCTTATTTGACAGGACCTAAAAGCCAACCACCACTTACACCACTTACCACCATCAAATACAGAATTGAAGTAGGGGCACCACTTTGCTCTTTTGTTTGGGATATGGTAACACGGACACCACAGTAAAAGCTTCCACAGATACCACTGTTTAAAAGATTTTTAATGGTAGGAGAGGGGTTCTATCTGTATTTTTTATATTAATATTTATGATGTAGTTCTAGAGTTGTTTTCTTTTGCAATAAAAAACAAAAACCTATCCACACTAACCTACACTAAAAAAATACAAAAATCGTACGAAATGAAAACTTACAGCCCTACATCTATGGGACATTCAAAATGCTCAACCTTAACCGTGTCAGATGTTTTAGCATATAAGAAAAAACAATTGGCATCGAAAACACACTGAATCTAACCATCTGGGCTTACTGCTGGGTCTTTAAAATTTAAAATTTAAAAAAATGACCCAGCATCAGTTTATATATTAATTCACGCCCTACGACCCAGCATGTAGCAATAAGTAGCAGTTTCAGTTGCTATATAAATGACCCACAAAAAAAGCCCCCCATATCCGAGTAGATCAGTGTAGATCCGTTGCTAAATTATTGCCCTTGCCTTTCCATCTGGGTCAATCCCAACGCTAAAGCATTGGGCTACGGTGGTAGTAGAGGCTGCTAATCCTTTTTTTATCCTGCCTATCCGTGGCTATGTTTTAAAGACCCAATTTATATCAATAAGCAGCAGTTTCAGTGGTTAAATATAGGACCCACAAAAAAAGCCCCCATATCAGAGTAGATCAGTGAAGATCCGTGGCTAAATTATTGCCCTTGCCTTTCCATCTGGGTCAATCCCAACGCTAAAGCATTG
>CAYYRM010000208.1:0-4671 GCA_964474005.1 uncultured Eubacteriales bacterium | reverse complement strand
CGCTGGTACAAAGCATAAAATGAGTAAAATCCCCTTTGTTTATCCTCTGTGATTTCATTGGTGGCTGCCAGTAAAAACATACATTTACCTAGATCATCCTCTACACAGGAATCCAGTAAAAATCGTATATTTTCGTATGATGCCCTACGGATATCAGACCTTTCCTCCACCACAGTGCCCAACTCATCTACTAGAATAATTAACCCAGAGTAGCCCAATAGTTCTGTTAGCTTATTAAAGGCTTTTAGAAAGTCTATGGAATTTTGTTTATCTATGTTGCCTTTGATATCAAACTTGGATTTAAGGTGATAGGGTACATTTTGTTCACCCATTAGCCATGCCGCTATGGCTGTGGATGTTTCTAAATCGTTACTAATTTTGGCTCTGATATAAGATGTTAATGCCCTGGCAAAGGTACTATTAAATGATGTTAATGTAGCTAAGACATTATTTATCTCGTCAGTGGCTTTTCCTTTATCATCATATCCCTTTAGCTTATTTGTCCAGTTATTAAATATGTCCTCAAAGCTTGTCCCATCTTTTTTACTATTGGTTTTTATGGAAAGATTGTGCATAACTTGGTAATAGAAGTCTTCAAGGTTATTTAACCTAAATCCTTTTTTCAATGTAACACTGGCCACTATAAAACCTTGCTCAATGGCGTTTTCCTTTACTAGCCTAAGTAAGAAGGATTTTCCACTGCCGTATTCACCCACAATTATTTTAACAACTCCGTGTCCTATCTTAACTAAATCAAAACATCTCTTAAATTCTCTGATTTCGTTTTCTCGACCAACAGCTAATCCTGATAAAACAGTATCTGGATTTGCACCACTTTTTAATCTATTGATTATGGATAAATAGCCTAGATTTGTCATCTTGTTTCCCCCCACAGTTGTATTTAACCTAATTCTAATTATAGATAAAAATCAGAATATAAACAATACTATAATTGATAAAATATGGAAAAAAGAATTTTACATTTATTGTAATTTTCATTTAATATAAAATTTATTTTTACCCTTTAGAAGGAAAAAGTCTTACAGTTATCGAAATATAATAACAAAGAAAATAAACGGGGGGGAGTTAAGTTTGATTAAGTTATGTGGAAATTTTAAGCAGGGGGAAGAAGAATTTCAACAGGAAATGGATTCAATAAAAATCCAGCTAAACAAATATCAAGAGGATTATATTATTATAGGGTCCAACCAAAATAAAAGGGGCCTTGATAAATTAATAATCAAAAATGGCGACGATGAGTTTGTTTTTGAATCCTTTGAAGAGTTAACAAAACTTCTAAAAAAGCATAAAAGACCTAATGTACTAGGAAGGCTAACTTTGGAAGTGGAAGCGCCTAAAAGGCCCTCTATACTGTTGTATGAGGTGGAGCTTGTGGATGAAAAAAATGAAGAGATGTTTTTTGACTTTGAGAGAAAAGAACAGGTAGTTTATAAAAAACATGATTGTATTAATACTTATATAGTGGAAGCAAACCTTATTGATTTTGATTATGATTATTTTGATGAGGCAAATATTGGGATAATAGTAAATGATCTAGTTAAGGGTAGAGTAAAAACATTGTACATTTCTAACAATGATGTTACAGTGGACAAAGACGAAATATTCATCAAAGTTTTAAGGATTGAAATAGAAATAGATAACACAAATTACTCAATTCCACTACATGATGTTGTGGAAATAGAATTAAGTAATGTATTGGTAAAATAAAACATAGGCTGGAGTTTTCTTAAGAGAAGCCCAGTCTATTTTAATTGCGATTTTGCCCGTTAAAGTTTATAATTAAAAAAGCGACGGTTTGTGTCACCCTGAGGTTTTAATTGAGGCAATGGAGGAGATATTAATGGACAGTATAATTTAACAATTTATAACTCATATGGAGAAAAAATACAAGATAAAAGCTGCCAGGGTTGTGGGATCGTATGTAACGGGAGATATGGGTCCCAGATCAGACATAGATATATTTTTTCTTTGGGATGATTATTATCAAGTAAAAAGAGGAAGAACACATTTTGAAGGGATTGAATTCGAATACTTTATTTCCCCTGAGTGGAAATTTTATGACCGCATGAGAACAGATGATACATCCATTAGGGTATATGCTACATCAAGGATACTTTATGACCCCCAAGACAGGCTAAAGAAAATAAAGCAAGAGGCCAATTATAAGTATAAGACATATTCCTTTTCCCTAGGTGAAGAATCTAAAAAGAACTATGCATTTTGGATGGATACCATTTTAAATGATGCCCTTGACCTGCATGAAAAAGGGGATTTTGAGAACTACGCTTATTTTACTAAAACCAATATAGGGAAAATTACTGAGTTGGTTTGCAAATTGAACAGTAAAATGCCAGTTTATGACCGATATGGTATAACGGAGCTAACTAAGATTGATAAAGTATATGGCAATTTGGTATCTAGGTTTTTGCTGACAACATGTAAATCAGAACTTAGCAAAAAGCTCTGGATTAGAATATGTAAGCATGTTACAAAAAAATTAGGCAACATTGATGTGGAAAATTACGAGAGTACTATTAAACTATAATTAAGGGACAGAGTCTGCCATATGGTAGACTTTGTCCCTTAAATTTTTGTAATTTACTCTTTTTCAATTGTTTCAATTATTTTTTTAAATTGATTTATATCTCGAATCCTTTTTTGTCTTGTATGGGAGATGTGTAAGCTTTTTATCAGGGATATGGTCATTACCACCAAAATTATTGTGAAAGGGAGTCCAGTACTAATTACAGCGGTTTGTAAAGCATTTAGTGCACGCTCTCCACCTATTAGTAGTAAAACAGCAGCCACAACCCCTTCGAGGCAAGCCCAGAAAACCCTTTGCCGGACAGGGGTTTTAATTTTACCGCCGGAAGTTATTTTATCTACCACTAAAGAACCTGAATCCGATGAAGTGACAAAATAAAAAATAATTAAGACCGTTGCTAAAATCGAAAGAATTATTCTGAAGAGGCCTGCCACAATGGGTATGCTTAGAAAATTAATCATTTCGAATAAAGCTATTTCTAATCTACCTTGTACCACATTAAATAATGCTCCATCATAGGCAGCGTTTAAGGAAATGGCTGTTCCACCAAAAACAGAAAGCCACAGGAATGATAGCAGTGAAGGAATTACTAATACTGCTAAAATAAACTCTCGTATAGTACGCCCTTTAGATATCCTAGCGATAAAGAGGCCTACAAAAGGGGACCAAGAGATCCACCAAGCTAGATAAAACACTGACCAGCCCCCTTGCCATTGTTTATCGGCTATGGATACATAGAATGAGGAACTTATTAAATCGTTGATATAAAGCCCCAAAGAATTGGAAAAAAGTCTTAGGATATACCCAGTGGGCCCTAAAATAAAAATGGCAATCATAAATATAAAGGCAATTTTGATATTTATCTCTGAAAGGACCCTTACACCTTTATCTATTCCTGATACAACAGATAAAGTAGCAACAAATGTTATGGCAGCTATTAAAATAACTTGAATGGTTACATTTATTGGGATACCAATAAGGTAGCTAAGGCCACTGTTGACCTGTTGTACACCAAGGCCCAATGATGTTGCTAAGCCAAAAAGAGTTGCAATTACCGCTAAAGAATCAATTAAATCACCCCAAAATCCGAAAACCCTATCACCCAACAATGGATAAAATACAGACCTTAAGGAAAGGGGAAGTTTTTTGTTGTAAGCAAAGAAAGCTAAGGCCAAGGACATAAGGGCATAAATACCCCAAGGATGTAGTCCCCAGTGGAAAAATGTTGTTGCCATGGCAGAATATGCAGTATTTCCATGTTCAAAAATAGGGGGGATAAACTCAGAATGATATAATGGTTCCCCCACTGACCAGAACATAAGACCAATACCCATACCAGCAGAAATTAGCATTGAGTACCAAGAAAAATTACTGAACTCAGCTTCACTATGTACTCCGCCAATCCTTATATTACCCAGTTTAGAGAACGCAAAATATAAACATATAATTATAAAAAAATTACTACTTAAAATAAATACCCAATCAAAATTAGTTATTATAAAATCTCTGACTAATTCAAAAACCATGTTGGCATGGGTTAGATTAATTAAGGCATACAAAGAGAATAATAAAATGAATACTCCCACAGTTATTGAAACCACAGGATTTAGGTCCAACCCAAACTTGACTAGATTTCTACTAAAGAGCTTTTCTTCCAATTCTTTACTTGTCATATCTTTTTTCAATTCCTACAACATCCTCTCTTGAAATAGTTAGTAAAGGGTAAGTTTTTATTTTAACAGAAGTTTATAATTAGCTCAAATGGACAAAACCATGATTTGTTTATAGCTTTCCTAATATATAGGGGTTTTAACCTAGAATTAAATTTTTTTTAAAAGGAAAACATAATATCAATAATCTAGAAAGGGGATCTGCACTTGAAAGCTGTCGTATATGAAGGGGTAAAGGATGTAAAAGTGAAAAATGTAGGTGATCCAGAAATAATTAATCATGATGATATTATCGTGAAGGTTACTTCCACTGCAATTTGTGGATCTGATCTACATCTAATCCATGGGATGGTACCCAATATGCCTAAAGGGTTTATTCTTGGCCATGAAACCATGGGGATCGTTGAAGAAGTAGGACCAGAAGTCACTAAAGTA
>CAYYRM010000207.1:0-4679 GCA_964474005.1 uncultured Eubacteriales bacterium | reverse complement strand
CTACCCCAGCGCGACCCACAAAAAAATCTCCCCTAAACCGTGTCAAAGGTTTTAATATTATTTAAACAATCCCAATCTAACCAAACTAACCCAATATCAAACAGTAATCATAGATAGAAAATAGAAACCACCAAAAAGAAAATGTTTTAAAAAAACAGTGGTATCTGTGCCGACCCCCCAGATAGCCCAGATACCAGTGGTATCAGTGTCCCCATACACAAAACCCAATAAACAAAAACAAAAAAACAATGGAGCCAACAGCTCCGCTAACCCTGTCAAAGATTTTAAGCACCCATAAAACCAAATGGGTGCTTTATTTTTTCATAAATAAAAAAAATCACTTTCCCTACCATATTTTATTTTTTTAAGAATAAATATAAACTAGCATAAAAAATGATGCCTGAGGTGATTAGAAAATGAAATATAAGTATAGGAAACTAAACAATCCCAGTGATAGATACAAATCCACAAAACTTAACCTAAATTCAAAGGTAATTGCAATAACCATAATATTAATGATTACCATATGTACAGGAGCATCCAAGGTTATTCCCAAAAGCCCATACCTATATAAAGACTACCTATTAGAAACAATACCATTGTATAAAACGATTGTTCCCCGTGAAGAAGATATTTTGAGAGATAACTTCTCTTTAGCATTTTTAAATATTTTAACAGGGATAAACTTGTCCAAGCCAACATCAATGCTACAAAAACAGATTCCAGTATTTTCCCAACTGGATTACACTAAGGTTTTAGCTCCGTCACAAAAAGAGCCTGTTGAAAATGATAACCCACCAAAAGAAGTGGTGGAAAAGCCAAATGTAGAGCCAAAACCAGCTGTACCAGTGACAAACCCCATTGAAAACAAAGGCATAAACATATACATATACCATTCCCATACCACAGAAACCTATGTACCCACAAAAGGAATGACCCATACCACAGACTTTAGTAAAACCATAGTGAAAGTGGGGGAAGAGTTGACCAAAGCATTAACTCAATTGGGAGCCAACGTAATACATGATAAGACTCACCATAATAGACGGCAAGCAGATTCGTATAATAACTCAAGGGTGACGGTAAATAAAGCTTTGGCCATGGATTTAGATTTTGATTTAATTATAGACTTACATAGGGATGGAGTTGGATTAACATCCGATGTGGGAAAACCCATTACCACAGTTAATCTTGACGGTAAAAACATGGGAAAACTTTTATTTGTGGTGGGCCAAAGACATGATGGATGGAGAAATAATTATAAAATATCACAAAATCTAAACTCCATTACCCAAGAATTACATCCTGGGCTAACAAGGGGAATAATTCTAAAGCCCAGTAGCAATTACAATCAAGATTTAAATGGTAAAGTTGTGCTTATAGAAATAGGAGGACATTGGAATACTTTAGAAGAAGCCATAAATACCACTAAACCTTTGGCAGAGATAATAATAAAAGCATTGACTAACTAGGAGGATTGATGAAAAAAATAATATCATTGTCAACATTGGGTATACTAGTTTTTTATCTGGCTTTTTCAATGATCAACGTAGCATTTGAGAAAAAATATGGTGAAATAGAAAAAGTTTTGTGGATAGATAGAGAACAAAAGAAAATCTATTATGCACAATACACCATACCAGCTCCAATCATAGATACAGTAACCATTAAAAGAGAAGAAAATTACATGATAATAGAAACAAACAAAGGGAAAATTAAAATACCTATAGTACTAGAATTAGAAAACCCCTTGTTAAGGAAATAATTTATGCTATAATTTAGTAAGTATAAATGCGATTTGGGGAGGATGACCATGAATCAAAGTAACATTCGTAATTTTTCCATAATAGCTCATATAGACCACGGTAAGTCTACATTGGCTGACCGTCTATTGGAGTACACAGGTACATTAACACAACGGGAAATGTCTGATCAAGTACTGGACCAAATGGACTTGGAAAGGGAAAGAGGAATTACAATTAAATTACAAGCTGTGGCTTTAGATTATAAAGCAGATGACGGGAAAATGTATAAAATAAATCTCATAGACACACCAGGTCACGTAGACTTTACCTATGAGGTATCAAGGAGTTTAGCAGCCTGTGAAGGTGCTATACTGGTGGTTGATGCTGCCCAGGGAATCGAAGCACAAACCCTAGCCAACGTATACTTGGCCTTGGAACACGATTTAGAAATAATCCCAGTAATCAATAAAATAGATCTACCCAATGCCGATATTGAAAAGGTGAAAAGGGAGATAGAAGATGTAATAGGATTAGATGGAGAATCTGCTGTACTAGCCTCTGCCAAAGAGGGCATAGGTATTAAGGATATCCTTGAAGCCATTGTTTCAAGGGTCCCATCCCCTAAAGGCGATGAAGAGGAACCCTTAAGGGCACTGATTTTTGACTCTCACTTTGATAATTACAAGGGTGTAATTGTCTACACTAGGATAGTTGAAGGTAGTGTGAAAAAAGGTGATAAAATCAAAATGATGGCCACTGGCAAAGAGTTTGAAGTTATCGAAACTGGTAAATTTAGACCAGCACCCTTTGCTGTAGACAAGCTTTCCGCAGGGGATGTAGGTTTTATTGTGGCAAGTATCAAAAATGTTAAGGATACAAGGGTGGGTGACACCATTACCACAGTACATGGGGGTGCCAAAGAGCCACTGCCTGGTTATAAAAGGGCCAACCCAATGGTTTACTGTGGTCTATACCCTGTTGACACCAGTGAATACGAGGACTTAAGGGACGCCTTAGATAAGCTAAGTTTAAACGATGCAGCCCTTGTCTATGAACCTGAGACGTCCATAGCATTAGGGTTTGGCTACCGCTGTGGGTTTTTGGGATTATTACACATGGAGATAATTCAAGAAAGGCTGGAAAGGGAATATGGCCTTGACCTTATTACCACAGCACCCAGTGTAATTTACCATGTTCACAAAACCGATGGTACCATGCTTAAGGTGGATAATCCAGCAAGTCTCCCCCCCACAGGGGAAATAGAATACATTGAAGAACCTTATGTTAAGGCCAATATCATTGTCCCCAGTGACTATATCGGTGCAGTAATGGAGATATGTCAAGATAAGAGGGGTGTCTTTAAAACCATGGACTACCTAGACGAAAGAAGGGCAATGATTTATTACGAAATGCCGCTAAGTGAAATAATTTATGACTTTTTTGATAACCTTAAATCCAAAACAAGGGGCTACGCTTCCTTAGACTACGAATTTTTGGGATACAAAGAAGGAAAACTTGTTAAACTTGATATACTTTTAAATGGTGAGATAGTCGATGCACTTTCAGTAATTGTACACAAAGATAGGGCATACACCAGAGGTAGGGCACTTGCCTCTAAGTTAAGGGAAATTATCCCTAGACAAATGTTTGAAGTTCCCATACAAGCAGCAGTTGGTCAAAAGGTAATAGCAAGGGAAACTGTAAAAGCAATGCGTAAAGATGTACTTTCAAAATGCTATGGTGGGGATATAACAAGGAAACGTAAGCTTTTAGAAAAGCAAAAGGAAGGGAAAAAGCGTATGAAGCAAGTTGGAAGAGTAGAAATACCCCAAGCTGCTTTCATGGCTGTGCTTAGCCTAGAATAATGTCTGGAATATATATACACATTCCCTTTTGTATACAAAAATGCTATTACTGTGACTTTACGTCATTTTCCTGTTTAGACAACCAAGACATTTACACAGATAGCTTAATAAAGGAAATTGAACTAAAAAAAGAAATTTTATCAAACAGGGAGTGGTCCACCATTTTTATTGGTGGAGGTACTCCCAGTTTGTTATCCCAACATAATTTATCTAAAATAACCTCTGAATTAAGAACCATAATTGATTTTTCTAAGATAATGGAGTTTACCATTGAGTTAAACCCTAAAACCGCTGACAAGGAAAAACTAAATTTCTTTAAATCCTTAGGGATAAACAGACTAAGTGTTGGGGTACAAAGCTTTATTGATGCAGAACTTGAGTCCATAGGAAGAATCCATACAAAAGAGGATGCCATAAACACCATACAAACAGCAAAAATACTGAAGTTTGATAACATCTCCTTGGATTTAATGTATGGATTGCCCAAACAAACCTGCGAAACGGTTTTAAAATCCATAGAAATAGCCACTGAATTGGAAGTGGAGCATATATCTTACTATGGATTACAGCTAGAACCCGATACACCTTTAGAAAGAATGGTGTTAAATAATAGCATAACCCTTCCCGATGAAGATGAGCTAATAAATATGTATTTGAGGGGAGTAACGTCCCTCAAGGAAAATGGATATAAGCAATATGAGGTATCAAATTTTTCAAGGGGTAAGTTTTCAATCCATAATTATAACTATTGGTTATATGAAGACTACATTGGCTTGGGCCTTGGTAGCCATTCAAAAATCAATAATACTAGATATTCTAACACCCATACTCTAAAACAATATATTAATCAAACAAACAATCAATTGGATCCAACTGATTTTAAAGAAATACTTTCAGAGGATCAAAGGGAATTTGAAGAAATCATGTTATCACTAAGGACCACAAAGGGCTTAGAGGTAAGTAAAATCAAGGATATGAAATACGCTAAAACCCTTGTAAAAGAAGGTTTAGCAATAATTCAAGACCAATATTTTTCTCTAACACCAAGGGGTTTTTTGGTATCAAATGA
>CAYYRM010000206.1:0-4720 GCA_964474005.1 uncultured Eubacteriales bacterium | reverse complement strand
AACTTCTAAAACGAACAGGGGAAGCAAAAATCGGTGAAAATTTGGAGTTGACCTTATACGACGGAAAATTAGTGTGTAAAATCACTGATAAAATTGAGGTGAGATGATGGGAAAAAAATTCGATGAAGCATATTTAGAGCTTCAGACCATAGTGAAAAGATTGGAAGAGGGAAATTTAGATTTAGAGGAAGCCATCGAAGAATTTGAAAAGGGTATGATTCTTTTGAATGTATGTAAGAAAAAAATAGAATTAGCTGAACAAAAAATCCAAGAACTCACTGAAAAAACGGAGTAAGGAGAGCAGTTGTGGAATTAAAAGATAACTTAAAAAAATATAAAGAAATTGTTGACAGAAATTTAGTAAAATATTTACCCAATGGAATACCCAGTAACTTATTTAATTCCATGGAATATAGTCTTGTGGCAGGAGGAAAGAGAATTAGACCAATACTGTTATTGGTGGTATGTGATAAATACGGTATTTCTAGGGATATATCCATTCCTGTGGCAGTAAGTATTGAATACATCCATACATACTCATTAATACACGATGATTTGCCATCCATGGATGATGACGATTATAGAAGAGGTAAATTAACCAATCATAAGGTTTTTGGTGAGGCAACGGCCATTTTAGCCGGTGATGGACTTCTTACAGAAGCATTTAATATAGTTGCTAATATTAATAATTTAAATGACAGAACAAAGATTGAAATAATTAAAATTTTATCTCATGCATCAGGACCCAACGGGATGATTAAAGGACAAGTTTTAGATATTGAAAATGAGGGTAAGCTAATTAATGAAAGTACTCTTATGGAAATCCATGAAAATAAAACGGGCAAACTATTGTTAGCTCCATTACTGATAGCTGCACTGTTATGCAATTTTGATGAAAGGGAAAAAAAGGGAATAAGTGATTTTGGTAGATTTTTGGGATTGACTTTTCAAATAACGGATGATATAATAGATTGTTGTGGTAAATTTGAAGAAACAGGTAAGTTAGTTGGTAGTGATGAAAAAAAGGATAAAGCTACCTATGTTAGCATACATGGCCTAGAAAGTGCTAAGAACATAGCTAAAGATTATATTGAGAAGGGAATTACTTCCTTAAGGGAATCTAATATTGATATAATTTTTCTAGATGAGTTAATAACCTATCTTTTAAATAGAAAAGGTTAGTTAGGGGGCAACGAATGTGACTATCTTTACTAATCGTTTTTTTTACATACCAGTAATCGCTTGGGCCATAGCCCAAACATTGAAGGTGATTATTGAACTATTGCTAAATAGAGAATTCAATGCTCACCGCTTTGTGGGTGCTGGAGGTATGCCAAGTTCCCATTCAGCTTTGGTTATGGGGTTGACAACTACATTGGGTATAGAACTAGGTTGGGATGATCCCATTACAGCCCTAGCATTTATTATTGCTTTAGTTATTATGTATGATGCTGCAGGGGTGAGACGGGCTGCTGGCAAACAGGCAAGGATATTAAACATGATAATCCATGAACTTCAACAGGGAAATAAATTAGTTGATGAGAAGGAGAAATTAAAAGAATTGTTGGGCCATACGCCAATAGAAGTCATTGCAGGAGCTTTATTAGGTTTAATTGTTCCTTATTTGTTCTAAATTGGATTTGATTTTAAAAAATTAAAATGCTATTATATATCTTACTACATCACGCGGTGGTGCAGTATTCTAGTCAAAACACTATATTCGAAGACGGGCCTAAAAATCCGTTAAAGGGCACATCGATGAAGTTCCTGGTGCTGGCTTACGACGCCCAGTCGGGGGCTGGTGCTGGGAGTTAAGGGGGATGGGGCGATCTACAATGGCATGTAGGCGTTGACCCCACCTCCGTGGAGACCTAAGTGCGTAGTTTATCACAATTGATGGGGTGTTAAATTATGGCTTAGGATAGAACCTGTATGCGGTTCTACCCGAAAGAAAGGGCTGTGTACAGTGTAGCCTGCCTTGAGTGGTAATGGTGGATGTTTTTCAAAAAACCTTTTTTCAATTAGGCCTAATTTGAAAAGGGTTAGCTGAAACCATTATTGCAAAAGAGGCTAGAGTATAGCTTAGTTTTGTTGAGGAAAACTCCTAGACTGTTCTTTGGAGGTGTAAAGGGGATTAAAGTGCGGATCTAAGTGGCAATCTAGCCCTGTGTCTGGAAACAGCACAGAAAAGACTTTAAAGGGAAACCGCCTAGCTGGCGACACTAGGTAGTCTTTTGGGAAAACCTGCTAGACCTAAGCCGCAACATTTACCTTTTACATTACCACCGCGCATACATATTTTTGGGGGTTAACTGTGAACGGACATAGTAGATGGATTATAAGAATTGTAATATGGACTTTTATCCTAGCAGTAATTTTTTCTCTCCTTTCCCAAAACACACTGGGCAGAGTAGGGTTATTTACTGCTTTTTTATTGCTGTTTTTTATTGTTTTTGTGGGTATAATATTTGACACAATTGGTGTAGCCACAACTGTGGCATCACCTTCACCACTAAACGCAAAGGCTGCAAAGAAGATTCCTGGAGCGAAGCAAGCATTGTTCTTTGTTAGAAATGCAGAGAGGGTTGCAAGTTTTTGCAATGATGTTATTGGTGATATAAGTGGAATTGTAAGTGGTAGTGCTGCTACTGTTATTATCTTAAATCTCTTTAGAAGGGGTGGAGAGTCTTTACCTGGTATTATACTTACTTCTATTGTAGCTGGGATAACTGTGGGAGGAAAAGCCATAGGAAAATCCTTAGCCATAAACCACTCCACAGAAATATTGATTTTTGTGGGAAAAATCATGTTTTACATAGAGAAGATTTTAAGAATTAATTTTACTGATAAAAAAGCTAAGCGTAATAAAAAGGATGTGAAATAACTATGGTTGAAATATCAAAGCTGGGGTTTATAAATAGCCCTGATGATATTAAAAGGTTAGAATTAGATGAGTTAAATGTGCTAGCCAAGGAAATACGGGAGTTTCTAGTGGAAAACATATCCAAAACAGGTGGACACTTGGCACCAAACCTAGGGGTGGTGGAACTAACCCTTACCATACATAGGGTTTTTGATAGCCCGAAGGATAAGATTGTATGGGATGTGGGACATCAAAGCTATGTACATAAAATAATCACAGGAAGAAGGGAAAAATTCCACACCTTAAGAAAAATAGATGGGTTAAGTGGTTTCCCAAAATTTTCTGAAAGTGACCATGACCATTTTGAAACTGGTCATAGTAGTACAAGTATCTCTGCAGCATTAGGGATGGCTTTAGCCAGAGACCTTAAAAAGGAAGAACATGAAGTGGTTGCAGTGATTGGTGATGGAGCCATGACAGGGGGCATGGCATTGGAAGCCTTAAATTTTGGTGGACATAACAAGGATTCCAAACTGATAGTTATACTAAATGATAATGAAATGTCCATTTCAAATAATGTAGGTGGACTAAGTTCTTATTTAAACAGGTTGAGAACAGACTCTAAATATACAAAGATCAAAAAAGATATTCAGTACCTACTTAACAGGATTCCAGCAATTGGTGGCAAGCTGTATAAATCCTTAGAAAGGGTTAAGGGTAGTTTGAAGTATTTATTGGTTGCAGGTATTTTATTTGAAGAATTGGGCTTTAAATACCTAGGCCCCATAGATGGCCATAATATTAAAGCTATTGAAGAGACATTAAGTAAAGCCAAGAGGGTCAAAGGCCCTGTTTTAGTGCATGTGATTACAAAAAAGGGTAAAGGTTACATTCATTCTGAATCAAAGCCCGATGTTTTTCATGGTGTGGGACCCTTTGATAAAACCACTGGTGAGCTTAAAAAAAGTCATGGGATCAGTTACACAGAAGTTTTTTCAAATATAATCCTCGAAAATGCTAAAAGAAATCCAAAGGTTGTTTGTATAACTGCTGCCATGAAAAATGGAACTGGTCTAAAGGACTTTGCTGATATATACCCACAAAGGTTTTATGATGTGGGTATAGCAGAACAAAATGCTGTTACCATGGCAGCAGGCCTTGCAAAAGCTGGGCTTAGACCAATTTTCCCTGTATATTCAACATTTCTTCAAAGGGCTTATGACCAAGTATTACACGATGTCTGTCTACCTAATCTGCCAGTGATATTTGCCGTAGATAGAGCAGGTATTGTGGGTGCGGATGGGGAAACACATCAAGGTATTTACGACATTGCTTTTTTGAGTCACATTCCCAATTTAACAATTATTTCCCCGCGAAATGGTAGACAAATGGTGGAAGCTTTTAATGTAGCAATGACCATAGAAGGGCCTGTGGCTATTAGATACCCAAGGGATGTCATACCTGAAAATGAGTTAAACTATGATAATTTTGACAAACTTCAAAGTGAGGCTGAAATCTTAAACACAGGTAAAGAAGTATTAATTGTCACCACTGGAGTGGTTGCTAACCTAGCCATGGATGCGGTGAAATTACTTAGTGACAAGGGTTTGAATCCTACCCTTCTAAATTATCCGTACATTAAACCATTTGATGGTGAAACTCTAATTAAGTTAGCAAAAATACATCCTTACACCATAGTGGTTGAGGATCATAGTGGCATGGGTGGTTTCACAACCATGGTGTCAAATGTTTATACCCACAATAATATCCATAGTAAGATTTCATCATTGAATTTTCCAGATAAATTTATTGAACATGGTGGCAGAGATGAGATTTTAACCAAGTATGGAATATCCA
>CAYYRM010000205.1:0-4738 GCA_964474005.1 uncultured Eubacteriales bacterium | reverse complement strand
TTTTTTATAGTATTATTTAAATAAAAATATGAACTAATTTTCTACGGGGTTTATTACAGGCACAACGGTGTCCTCTTCGTATGATACTGTTATTGTTACAGGTAAATTCAGTCTTTTAAGAGGACTTACAAAAAAGACTTTATTATTTATATTTTCCTCCAAAAAGACATTGACCATATCTTCCACATCTTTTGATACGTTTTCTGCAATCATCTCCTCATCTAAACCATCCAGTAATTTATTCATGGCATTACTTACTTGTTCTTTAAAGTTATCTTCAAAAACTTTTATGGTATCAGATGGTAGAGCAAACTCCATATCACCGATCTTTATTGTAGCATGGGTTATGGTTCCAGTCATCTCATTATCAATGATAAATGGAATCTCTGATTTTAACTCCTCAACATAAATGGGTAATTGTGACTCCAAAATTTCCTTTACTTGCTCTTTTACCATTGGTCCCACATCTGAAACTCCTACGGTTATGGAAACCCCTCTATTTATGTAAAAGAAACCTATGGCTGTGATGGCAACTAAGGAAAATATTAATGTTGTTGCCACACCTAAAAAAAAAGAAGACAAACTAATTTTCTTTAACATTATTAACCACCTCTTTATTAATACAATAGTATTTCTATAAGTGATTAAAATATGTTAAAAAATAATTAGTTAGTCAAAATTTTTATTATATCAGTTATACTGGCATTACTCCTTACATAAAAACGCCCATACCTGATTGTTTCCGTTTTACTTTGTTCTGTCACCTTAACCAAAAACTCATTACCATCAAATCCATATCCCTCTAAAATTTCCGCAATTTTTCCTGCACTGGCTTTTTGGGGTATGTCAATAAGTAGGTATGAAAACTCTTCACTTTCTGGATTATTTTCTATCTGGGAATTTAATTCATTTAAGATTTCTTCCCTTAGATTGCTTTCAATAATATTAACGTAGTCCATGCCCAATTCTTTAGCCCGCAAAATAACAGTTTGGTCATCAATTAAAGGTTCTGACTGAATCTCCTCCCCAAAATAATTAAATAACAATGCACACAAAACAATACCTATGCCTAAAAATATTAAGTTCTTACCCATTTTGATTATCCCTTTCTAGGGTTAATAAAGATACTATTGTTTCTATTTCACCCACACCTTTATTAAGCTCTATGGCTATGTCTTTTACAGACTTGCCCTGGTTATATAGATTATATATTTGAGAATGTTTAGTGGCAAGCTTACTCTTTTTTGTAGTATCTGGGGATTGTGAAATGGGAGGATTTAAGTCTTGTATCCTCTGTTCTAATCTTTCATCGATTTGCTCTAATGAAATCTGAGTCTTTTCATCGATTAGGTTTAGGGACTGTTTAACTTTGTTTTCAAACTGGTATAAAGCGTGGTTTAAAACATCTTGATTGTTTACAGTATTTTCTCTGTCTTTAGTTTTACTTTTTTTCTTTCCACTGACAATAACCACTATTATACCCAGTAAAATTACTCCACTTCCACCAATAATAAGGTACTCAGTCATAGCTAGGTCTTTAAACATTTCTCCACTCCTCAACAACGTTTTATATGTTTATATCAACATACCTTCCCTTAGTAGGATCAAATAATAGTTTTTCTTTGTCATTAAAATCTTTTTTTTCTTTACCTTTGTTTTGATTATCGCTGGAATCTTTTTGTTGTGGTTGTGATCCTTTATCCTTAGCATTTTTTATTGGGTTGTCTTCGGATTTGTTAGATTCATTGACTTGTTTTTGCTTTTGTTTTGTTATTTGGGCTAGATGCTGCTGGGTGAATTCTTGATTGAACTGACTGTTTTGGTTATTAGTAACCTTGTTTACTTCTCCACTCCTAGGTATGGTAACTTGTAAATCTATCGGTCTAAAACCCATTGTAAATCACTCCTATGTGATAGTAATCTCACCATCACTGGCTAAAATAAATGTTGGAGCATTTAGAATATCAGTTATATTTCGGTTTCTAGTACCTATGGTAATCCGAACTCCTGGGTAAACAGTCTTAGTACCTTTAATCTTACCGCCTGAGGACCCGAGGAATTTTTCCATCAGTTCCTTTTGCTCAGTCTGTAAATTTTCCACTGTTTCTTCAAGGTGTTTTATGGTGAGATTCAAACGCATTAACATCCCCTTTTGCTCTTGGGGTAAATTTCCTTGTAATTGCTCGTCCTTGATTCTTAAAATTCTTTGTGCTTGTTTTGCCTTTTTAAGATCAGATGTGTGTTGGGTAACTTCTTTGTTTATGTCATGAAGTTTCTCACGCATTTCTGGATTTACACCAACTTCCAACTCAGTGACAGTGGCTAAATGTGATCCAATGGTGTTTGCGTATATCTCTTTACCTGCGCCTATTACACCACCAACCATTAGGCCTTTACCCTCTGCAGCCAAAACCCGTTCTTTTGCATATACTTTGCTATGCATTATTGCATCCCTAACAACAACAGAACCCCCAGCTTTTACTTCACAGTTTTCGATATACTTTGCTATGACATTTCCACCCGCTTGGACCTTTCCTTTGTTTCTTCCTTGTAATCCACCCTTTATTGTCAAATTTCCATCGCAATATACAAAGGAACTATCAACATATCCATTTACTGTTACATCTCCCTTTGCCCTGACTGTAAAGCCATCGGTAATTGCACCTTGTACATTAACATTACCAACAAAGTCTATGTTTCCTGTTTTAAAATCCACATCTTTTACTTCCAACACTTCATTAACATTTATGTTGTTATCTGATATGGATACTTGACCTGCAATATTAGAAATGATTTGACATTTTTCTTCATCATATCTAACATTTTTCCCTATGGGTGGTCTAGCTGGTTTTCCAGGCTTAAATGGAATTTCTTCACCAAAAATATTTGCTCCATTAACACCGTCTTTCGGTGGGTAAACTTTAGCTAAGACGTCGTCAGGTTGAACATTTATTACTAATCCTAAAGTTTTAAAGTCAACACGCCCATCTTCTAAAATCAATGGAGTACCATCACCTTGCTTTTCAAACAAAAATTCACAATATCCATCTTTTCCATCTATGGGCTTTCTTCCCTCAGCGATGGTGATTTTTTCGAAACCTGTGGCAAAAACTATTTTTTCTTTTACTTGCTCTATATTTAAGTTAATAATAACATTTTTTTCTTTGACTTCAGTGATTATCTGGCTAATTTCTTCATCGCTATATTCTATTCCAGGCTTTTTAACTTCTATATAAGCTTGTAAATTATCCTTAGAAAAAGCAATATTAAAGCTTTGTTCAATATTTTTTTCAGATTCCATTTTAGCCACTCCTTTTTAACTGGATTTTCTTTGAAATTTGTTCATAAAACCCCTAAGTCTAAATATTGCTTTGGTGTGAATCTGTGAAATCCTAGCCTCAGATAAGTTTAAGATAGTAGCGATTTCTTTAAAAGTCAACTCTTCATAATAGTAAAAACTTAGAACCAATTGTTCCTTTTCAGAAAGTTTCTTAATTGACTCACTTAAATAAT
Organism: uncultured Eubacteriales bacterium; assembly: GCA_964474005.1. Lineage (GTDB taxonomy): Bacteria > Bacillota > Proteinivoracia > Proteinivoracales > Proteinivoracaceae > Alkalicella. The sequence continues at coordinate 1,225 of CAYYRM010000205.1, read as the reverse complement.
GGGATGTTTGTTTTTTTAGAAGTTCCTCAAGTGGTGTGTCTGTGGAGTCGGCTATGGTGTCAATAAAACGTTCTTCTTCATCATCACCTTGAATAAAGTTGTCCAAATAAAACAAATTACTCTGACTTGCATAGCCCATGATTTTTCTTAATTTAGCTGCATCTAAGTTCATAATTTCCATCAAATTTTCATCATTCATGGGCAACTCAGCAATAGCCAATTGGTTATATGCAGCCTCTAATTCATTGAGGCTGGCTTTTATGTCTTTAGGGATCCAATTTGATTTACGTATGCTATCTATTATCTGACCTCTTATTCTAGTGGAAGCATAGGTCTCAAACTTGACTCCATGATTCATATCGTACCTGTCAATTGCTTCAATAAGGCCTATTATTCCTGAACCATATAAATCATCTCTATCTAAGGAGCCAAATTTATCTCCCACACAAATCCTTCCAACAATTATTTTAACAATATGACTATAGTTTTCAATTAATTTGTTTTTAGCCTCTATAGAACCTTGTTTATATTGCTGCCATAAAGTAAGATTCCCCATAAAACCACACCTTCTATATTATTTTAGTTCCATGTTCAATTGTACGAATGGATAACTCTCCTGATAACAAACTAAATTCTATAGTTCGACCGTAGTTTCCTCCAACATCTTCTGCCACTATTTTTATGTTGTGTTTTTTTAGGTCCTCTTTAACTGCCTCGATATTCCTTTGACCAATCTTCATTATTTCGCTACCCCCAGCAAAGGAAAACATTTGAGCCCCACCAGCTATCTTTGCCACAAGGTTATTCTTTTGTATCCCTTTATTAAGTAATTTATTTAATAAATCATCTATGGCGGTGTCCGAATACTTACCAATGATTGTTGAGGAATGTCTGGCGTTTTTACTGCTTGGTAACATGATATGTGCCATGCCCCCTATTTTTGAAACTGTATCGTAAATACAAACCCCTACACAGGACCCTAACCCTGTGGCTTTTAAAATATCTGGTGAACTTGATACACTTAACTCTGCCATTCCAACTTTAATAATAGTACCTTTAATCATTTTCCACCCCAAAATAACTAACTAATTTTTCGAAAGCCTCAATCTCAGGAATGAAGAAAAAGTTTCCAGATACATCTCTACCACCATGATTAAATGTGGTTTTTATCAGTATAGAGTAGGTGACTCATAATCACTTGGTCGCTGGTTCGAGCCCAGCTGGG
>CAYYRM010000204.1:0-4745 GCA_964474005.1 uncultured Eubacteriales bacterium | reverse complement strand
AAATCAACCACTCTTTCACCCTTTGTACCCATGCCATGCTCATGTCTTAAAATTTCTATATCTGTTATCTTTCCATCTCTGATAGTTACAGAAACCTCCACAATCAATGGTTCCTCTGTATAACTTCCTTCATATATACCATCAGCTAAATGGCTATATTCAATATCATTAATGGTAACCCTTTGGGCAAGGTTTTTACTCATGACATGAATCCCTAATCTTCCACCACCAATTACTAATATTGCTAAGACTAAGATAATAATCCATACTTTCTTCATAAATCTTCACTCCTAATATATTTTTACTTTTTGTTCATAATTCCGTTAAAAACAATGTTAAAATGATGTTCAATTAACCTATCCCTTTGCTTAAGGGAAATGTCCTTTTCTATGATAAGCCTAATTAAAAGACCAAAGGTTGATGTCCATATTATTTGAGCTGTTAGTTCCACATCCTGATCAATAAAGCGACCCATCTGTATACCTTTTCGAATATTCTCTGATAGCATTTTAAAAGCTGGGCTTTTTTCTGTTACTCCTTGGGATAAAACCCCTATCCTTGCTAAAATGTTTGGATCTTCATTTAACATAAATGCTTTGTAAAATTCAGGTCCTTCCAATGCAGCTTTTATATAATTTGTGAAGGATTTTTTTATGTCAGCCTCAGGTTCCTTTTCATTGGGTTCAGATATATGAACAGCCTTGAGGATTTTCTTAAAACCTTCTGCCACCAATGTTTCAACAATTTCATTTTTGTCTTTAAAATAGTGGTAAATAATGGCTGGAGAGTATTCCATGGAATTTGTTATTTTTCTAATTGATAATCCCTTAATTCCCTCTTTTTCCACTATTTCTTTGGCTGTATCTAAAATTTTAGCCCTTATTTCTTCTTGTTTCTTTTCTTGACGTTCCTTTGTCACCATATCCCACCTTATTTAAACACCGTTTAATTTTTGAACACTGTTAGATTATAAATTATAATGGTAAAACTTACAAGTAATATGATTCTAAGTTAATAAATATTTAAGATTTTTTTAGAGACTTATCTAAATCCAAAAAACCAAGAGATTTACCCCAAAATAGTCCTTATTTTTTAAGACTGCTAAAAAGCCTTCAGATTCTTAGCGTAAGAGAGCCCATCACCTGAGCGTATATGTAAACGCTCAGGTAATGGGCTATGCAGTCAGCGGTCTTGTTTTATCCCTAGGGTTTTAATATTATTCAAAAACTAACTCCATTCTCAAATTCTCACCTTTTTTAGAGCCGAAGTATGCTCTATACCTACCTGGAATAAAGCTTCCTTCTAAATTTATCTGCTTTTTATCATTTGTGATTGTATCCTCATACACTAAATCACCATTAGGATCAACCAACTTATATTCCAATGTTCCCTTTTCGATTTCTAGTTCAATGGTTAATTTATCGGCCTGGGATATTTTATATACAGACTCATAATTTCCATCAAAGGTCTTAATGGTCAGCCTACGGTGTTGTTCATTACCTTCTACTATGGCATCAATGAACATTACTGCCCTGTACCCACTGGTACTACATCCGATAAGAACAAAACTTATAAGTAAAAGTATTAAAATCGTATCAAATTTTTGCATGTTTCCTCCCTATGTTTTTTCTTTCAATTTTACTAGGGAAATGTTAATAGAGTATTAACAAAGGGTGAATTAATCACCCTTAGCTAATTAGAACTTATATTTCCTCCAGCCACTGGCAATTTTATGTGGGTTGGATATTTCTCGCTGTGGTATACCCTTTGTTTTGCCACTATATAGTCGATATCAGTGGCAGGGTCGTTTCCTGTGTTGTGGTTAGGGAATGTAAAATTCTTTGCACCAGATGTTATCTGTACCCTTATTTTATGGCCTTTTTTAAAGGTGTTAGCAACTTTTGTCATCCTTAAAGAATATTTTACAATTTCTCCTGGTGTTAGTAGCTCTTCTATATCAAAGGAGTTTCTGAATCTTGCTCTAAGCACCCCATCGGATAAACGTATTGAGTTACCTTCCTCATCCACATCTGTCAGTCGTACAACCCAGTCTGTATCCCTTGCACTACTAGATGCATAGATTTCTGCAAAAATATCCCCTGCGATGATTAAATCATCTTTCAGTGGGTTTGATGTGTAGACTAATATATCTTCCCTCAACTCAACATCCTTATAATTTTCAGGGACAGTTAGTTCATTTTCCGACATATCAATGAGATGGGGGGTTGGGTCTTGGGGGTCGAAATCATAGCTGTCCCATTCTTTTTGCGCTTGGGGCTGCCATGATAAATATCCATCTCCTTTACTGCTCTTGGCATCTTCTTTACTTCCTACATATAAATTCACAAGTTTCACTTCTTGAGGTGGCCAGGTACTGGCATCTTTCCACTGGTTTTCACCTACTAAGTAATATTCCACTGGAGGAGTATTCTCGATACCATTATTTATACCTTTTAGGTATTTGTCAAACCACTTTAAGTACAGCAAGTCTAAATCATAACGAATGGCATTATCTCCAAAGGGAATGTTGTGTATATCCCTGGTTGTATTTGCCTTATGGTACCATGGGCCCAACAAAAGTTTGATATGTTCCCGATTATGCTTTTTGTTAAGATCCCATGCTTCAGTGGTACCCATTCCATTGTCATCAAACCAACCTGAAACAAGCAATGAAGGTACATTTATTTTTTCCCCATATAGGCTCCAGTCCATCTTTTTCCAGAAATCATTGTTTGGGTTATTTAGCATCCATGTATTCCAAAATTCCACCTCTTTACCCAATGCCCTCTTAGGTATATCCCTAAGGGGTCTTATTTTTAATACTTCGTCCCAGTCATCTCTATTTAAAGCATCCCTGTTTATGGTTTTGTCAGACATCATGAAGGCCCATGCCAACATACCCGATAGAATTGTTCCCCCTCGCCTTGGTACATCAAAGAAGCCGCTGCCTGCTGTTACTAAACTTACTATGGCTTTTAAATGTTGATTACCACTGGCTGCTGCAGCCCATTGTACATAACCTAAATAGGAGCCTCCTATCATCCCCACTTTTCCGTTGGACCACTGTTGATTTCCAATCCAATTCAGTGTGTCATCCCCATCATCTATCTCAAATATGTTTGGTATCCATTTTCCTTCAGAATCATCTCTACCCCTTACATCCTGGACCACCAATGCATAGCCTCTTTTTACAAAACGCATCTCCCTTTCTGCCTGTAAAAGCCTACCATATGGTGTTCTTACAAGTACAGTTGGGATGGTATGGGCGTCTTCAAGGTTAGCAGGAAGCCAAACATCTGTGGCTAGCCTTATGCCATCCCGCATTTCCACCATGAATTTGCCCATGTGTTTTACAGGGTTTCCACCTTCTGAAACTATGGATTCTATCCACATATTTAAGGGTGTTGAACCTTCGCATCCAGCTTTCACTAAAATACTTGAGCTTCCACGACTCATTGATACAAACCCTATTATCTCTTTGTCCTGAACAATAACATCCACAGGGGATTGCACATCCCTAAGTGCCCATATCCATGCCCCGTTAATATTCAAATACTTGTTATATCTATAGCCATTACTTACTGTTACTGAGTCTTTTTGATCCCAGTTTATTGTCATAAGTTCATCTAATAAAGGGCTTAAAGCTAAAAGATCAATTTCATAACCATGGGACTTTGATAATTCTTCTAAATCACCCCATTTATTTGAGTAAATATCCTTAAATCTATGAAATACCTTTTTCCCGTTAAAATGTATATCAGCCTCATACAGTCCTGACCTATAATACTTAAAAATACTCATTTCAATCGCCCTCCTTTATCAATATATAATATTATTACTAATTCGATAATAGAAATAGTTTTTCCTGCATATAACAAAAAAACTCACTGCAAAGTGAGCTGTTTTGCTAACCCAACACATAATTAAACAATAATATAAGGCCTATGATTACTGGTTGGTGTATTACATATATCAGTAGTGAATACTTGCTTATTAAATTAATATTCTTATTTTCCAATGTGAAGTTAAATGCGCTTTTCCTTTTGTAATAATACATCTTGTAAGCTATTACCCCTAATATAAAAAGGGAAAGGTAAGGAATTAATGGATAATAATCCACAGATCTAAAACCCCTATATCTAAAACCCAATGGCAACAATAGACTTGTATCAACCAAAATATTTTTAACTGGATCAGCTAAATATGATATAACAATGGCCATTGACATAAGGACAAGAACGTGAAGCTTTTTTAGAAGAGGGAATATGATCATGCAAAATCCTAAAAAATGCAATATCCCAAACCTCACATACTCTTGTTGAAAAACCATGTAGGTAGCCACAGAAACCACCATACCAAAGGAAAAAACCTTAATACCTCGCTTTAGGTTATCTGAACTAAAGCCACTACTGATTCCGGAAATGAATATAAATAATATGGCTGCCATTCTGCCCACCCAGTACCAAAAACCCGTGGAATAGTTTATATTTACCCCTGCGAAGATATTTAAGTCATACACAAAATGAAATACCACCATAAGTATTATGGCTATGCCCCTTAATAGATCTATCTCCCAAATTCTTTTTTTCTGCATAATAAACACCTGACCTTAGAAAAATCCTCTAAACAGCATGGCTATACCCAGAAGTATTAAGGGTATGCCCATTATTGCACCTATTATTGTTATACTTAGAATTACTCCTACGGTGATTGTAACTAAGCCAAGGATAACAACCACTATTCTA
>CAYYRM010000203.1:0-4792 GCA_964474005.1 uncultured Eubacteriales bacterium | reverse complement strand
AGGAAATTAACCTATTTTCTATCAAATGTTCTAACTACATTATACGAGGAGGATATTTAATGTCTGAGAAAAGGGTTATAGAGGTTGTTCCATATGATCCAATATGGAAGGAAGAGTTTAATAAAATCAAATCTATGCTAGAGAATATACTTGGTGATCTAATTATTAGCATTGAGCATGTGGGCAGTACATCTGTGGAAGGGATGTGGGCTAAAGCAATAATAGATTTGGATGTTGTAATGGAAAGCTATGATATTTTTCCTGAGATTCTAGAAAAATTAAATGCAGTAGGTTATACCCATGTTGGGGATTTAGGGATAAAAGGCAGGGAAGCCTTTAAGAGAAATTGTAAAGATGAATTTATGAGTTATCACTTATATGTTTGTCCAAAGGATGGAAAAGGATTTTTAGAGCACGTTGCGTTAAGGAATCACCTAAGATTAAACCCCATAGATAGGGATAGATATAGTGACATTAAAAGGAAACTAGCCCAAGATTACACCCATGAGATAGAAAAATACATTGATGGGAAAACCGAGATTATCACTGAGATTTTAAATAAAACTATATACAAGAGTAACAAAGCAAGGTAAATGAAGGATTAGGTATAGGTAAGGAAATAGCTGAAGGTTTAAAACAAAGTGCTATATAGGAATAATAATTTACAGCTATTATGTTCGGATAACTTAGGGGTACTACGAAAAATTAAGTTGTGCTACTTTTTAAATAGCTATGAAAACAAAAGGAGGTAAATAAAATGAAAATTGAACATGTAGCAATATGGACCAATAATTTAGAGGGTATGAAAGAGTTTTATGTCAATTTTTTCCAAGGGGTTGCAGGGGAGAAATACATAAATGAGAAAAAGCAGTTTGAGTCTTATTTTATATCTTTTGAATCAGGGGCCCGTCTGGAAATTATGAGGAATAAGAGCTTAGTAGAAATAAATAAGGAAAAAGATTTTACAGGATATGCCCATTTAGCTTTTTCTGTGGGTAGTAAAGAGAAAGTGGATGAATTAACATCTACTTTAAGGGAGAAAGGATATAAGGTCATAAGTGGACCCCGCACCACAGGTGATGGCTACTATGAAAGCTGTATTATTGATCCTGATGGTAATAAGGTGGAAATAACCATATAGGTAATTGGTAGTATATTTATCAAAAAAAATGACAAAAATCAACAAAATAAAGGAAAAAAATGCTATAATAATCACATCTAATTACGGGGAGGTGTATTATGAAAAGCAGGATATTAAAATTTGCCCTTATTTGTTCCCTTGTTATTATGATATCCATAGCAGCATTTCAAGTAGTAAAACAAAATAATGAAATTGGTCCTGACTTTAACATAAGAGAAGAACCCCTTTCCTCAAAGGTGAAGATCATAGTGGGAGATGACATAAATTATCCTCCCTATAGCTTTATAGATAAGGATGGACAGCCCACTGGTTTTAATATTGATTTAGCCAAGGCAGCTTTAGAGGCCATGGGATACGGTGCTGAGTTTCGTCTGGGAAATTGGAATGAAATTAGAAGAGAATTGGAAAATGGTAACATCCAAATGATTTCAGGGATGTTTTATACAAAGGATCGAGAAGAACTCTATGACTTTTCCACCAGATTGACAATAAGCAGTGGAGATGTCTTTACAAGAAATACCACCAGAATCAATGACATTAGGGAACTTGAAGGCCAAAGGGTGGTGGTTCAGGAAAATGACATTGTACATGAGTTTTTAATTGAACAAAATTTAAACATACAATTTATACCTGTAGCAACAGTGGCCGAGGCCTTAAGATTAGTGTCAACAGGTCAATATGATTACGCAGCTGTTTTAACTGTTCCTGGCTATTACATAATGGAAGAAATGAATCTAAATAATTTAAGGGCAAATAAAGTGGTAATAGGGCATTTTGATTACTCCATGGCAGTTTTAAATGGAAATGAAGACTTACTTGCAATGATAAATGGAGGACTAAAGGTCATAAAGGCAACGGGTGAATACCAGGCTATCCATGATAAATGGTTAGGTATTTTTGAGCAAAAGAAGTTTATAAATGAGCTTATGGATTTCCTCTGGATATTGATAGTTGTCATTACATTTGTAGCATTATTGTTGATTTGGAACTTTACCTTAAGAAAAATGGTGACAAAACGCACCAAAGACCTCCTAAAACTCAATAGGGAACTAAGTGAAAGCAGAGAAGAGATACTTACATCCAACGAAGAGATTCAAGCTTCCATGGAGCAATTGGCAGCAGCTGAAGAGGAATTGAGAATTCAGTATGAAGCATTAAGGGAAAAGGAAAGAAAGCTAACAGAAAGTGAAGCAAGAAATAGATCAATTGTAGAGGCAATACCCGATATGCTTTGTATTGTAGACAATGTAGGAACCATCATAGATTGTCATTCGAAAAAGGTAGTATACTATCTAGTGCTCCTGCTTCCATCATCGGTAAAACTTTGTGGCAGATACTACCAAAGGGTATTTCTGATAAAGGGTTTGAAAAAGTTAAAAAGTGCCTAGAAACAAAGTCATTGCAATTATTTGAATTTCAATATGATAATCGATACTTTGAACTACGGATGGCACCTAATACCTTCAATGATGTGGTGGTTATCATCCGAAATGTCACATCGGAGATGGAAGCAGAAATCCAGCTTGAAAAAGAGAAAGAATTATTTAAGCAAATTCTTCTTTCCGTTGGGGATGGGATTATAGTAACGGATTCTAACTATAAAGTAATGTTGTTAAATAAGAGTGCTGAACAGTTGACCCAATGGGAGGAAAGTGAAGCCATTGGCAAGGGGTACAACGAAATTTTTCGTGTGATTTCCGAGTCTAGCACTCACGGTGTAAGGGCTATATTAATTACAAAGGATTTAAAGGAAAAATATATTTCCTTTAGCAATGCCCCCATCCTTGATAAAGATGGCAATAAAAAAGGTGTTGTAATAGTGTTTCGGGATGTTACAACTGAAATAAATAATCAAAATAAAATACAATACCTAAGCTACCATGATCAGCTAACTGGGCTTCACAATAGACATTACTTAGAAAAGCAATTGGAGATATTTGACAATACGAGATATTATCCATTGACCATATTAATGGCCGATGTAAACGGGTTAAAACTAGTAAATGATTCTTTTGGTCATACAACTGGGGATTTACTACTTAGAAAAGTATCAAATATATTTAAGAAGTCATGTGGCCAAAGTGACTTGGTATTCAGAACCGGTGGGGATGAGTTTGTTGTCATATTGCCTAATACCACATACATACAAACGGAGCAACTGGTGGAAAAAATAAAGGCGTATGCCTCCTTAGAAAAAGTAGAATCCATTGATATATCCATATCCTTTGGCTGGGATACCAAGGTTGATGTCAATGAAAATATTCAGGATATCCTTAAAAAGGCTGAAGATCATATGTTTAAAAAGAAGCTTTTCGAGGGACCCAGTATGAGAGGGAAAACAATAAATACAATAATAAATACCCTACATGAGAAAAACAAAAGGGAAGAACAGCATTCATATAGGGTGTCCATGCTCTGTCAAAGCATGGGGAAAATCCTAAAAATGTCAGAAGATGAAATCAGGGAGTTAAAGACCATGGGATTATTACATGACATTGGTAAAGTGGCCATTGAAGAAAGTATATTAAATAAACCTGGGAAACTCACCGATGAAGAGTGGGAGGAAATGAAACGCCACCCCGAGATAGGATATCGTATTTTAAGTACCGTAAATGACATGGTTGAAATGGTAGAGTATGTCTTGGCTCATCATGAAAGATGGGATGGCAGAGGCTATCCTAAGGGCCTTAAGGGGGAAGAGATACCTTTACAAGCTAGGATTATCTCAATTGCAGATTCCTTTGATGCCATGACCAGTGAAAGGACTTATAAAAAGGCAATGACAGAAGAAGCAGCAATCTTAGAATTGGAAAAGAACTCAGGAACACAGTTTGACCCAAACCTTGTGCCTTTATTTGTAGAAATGATTAGAAATAAACGATATATAAATAATTCATCATCCTCCTCGTAAGGGGAGGATTTTGATTAGCAAAAAATAAATAGTATAATTAACCATAATGCTTATTTAGGAGTGATGTATAAAAATGCAGACAGATAAACTATATCTTAAAGATAGTTATTTAAAAGAATTTAAGGCAAAGGTATTTAATCAGGGGGTAAAGAATGATATACCCTATGTCATCTTAGATAGAACAGCCTTTTACCCTGAAGGGGGAGGACAACCCTATGATACTGGGACATTAAATGATGTAAAAGTATTAAAGGTCCTAGAAGATGAGGGAATGGTCTTTCATTTTTTAGAAAAGAACATAAATGTTGAAGAAGTTGCAGGGAGTGTAGATTGGACTAGACGTTTTGACCATATGCAACAACATTTAGGTCAACACATCTTATCGGGGGCCTTTGAACAGATACTTAATGGTGAAACGGTGGGTTTCCATCTAGGGGAGGATTATGTCACCATTGATATAGCTTTAAGTGATATCGAAGATAATCAACTATCACAAGTTGAAGATTTAGCCAATGAAATTATATATAAAAACCTTGAGGTCAAAAATTACTTAGTGGACAAAGAAGATGTTCAAAAGCTACCTATGAGAAAGCCTCCAAAAGTTGAAGAAAATATTAGAATAGTTGAAGTGGATAGCACAGACTTTTCGGGCTGTGGTGGGACCCATCCTAATTTTACTGGCGAAGTTGGCATTGTAAAAATAATTCGTACAGAAAAAAATAGAGGGAATACAAGGGTAG
>CAYYRM010000202.1:0-4798 GCA_964474005.1 uncultured Eubacteriales bacterium | reverse complement strand
ATAGGTACACCAGCACAATCACACTCTTTTGTTATGTTGTGAACAAAGGTTATGTATATGATATCTTTATCCTTTGCTGCCCCATAGGCATATTCTGTAAGCTTTTCTAAAAAGTCTGACCCACCCCATGTATTTCTAATGGCACCTTCTGGACAAACGGCGATACATCCAGCACAGCCTATGCATTTACTTTCGTCAATTATGGCTATATCTGAAGTTTCAATGGCTTCATAGTCACATTTATTCACACATATGCCACAGGTAATGCATTTTTCTGCAGTAACAACAGGGGAAATACCAGAATGCTGCTCAAGCTTACCTCCACGGGCTGCAAAGCCCATGGCAAGCTGTTTTAAAGCACCACCAAAACCCGCTGCCACATGTCCTTTAAAATGACTCATTACAATAAACTGATTATACTTTCCAAAACCCTTGCCTATTTTACATTTACTAATAAATTCTTTATTTATTTCTACTTCATCGTAATCTGTTCCAATGTCCCCATCTGCTATTATAATTGGTATCTGTGTAAAGCCATGGGCTTTGGCTGTTTCTATATGTTTATCTGTGGTGGTCCTTGAACCCCTATAAAGTACATTTGTTTCAATATAAGAGGGAGCTACCCCATTATCTTTAAGATAATTTATGGTTTCCTCGTAACATTTTGCAGGAATAAAGGTCTTATTACCCTTTTCCCCAAAATGTACCTTTATAGGTACTTCTTTTTTGAACTGATGTCCAGTTTCAGAAACAATCCTTTTCAATAAATCCAATGCGTTCTTTCCAAGCTGGTCATAATCAGACCCTGAGTTTTTGATGAAATATACTTTACTCATACTAGCACCTCTTTTTCATTATCTATTTAATACCTGCTATGAGACGCCATCGTCCCATATAGGCTTTACATACCCCACTAAATTTATGCACAACTGTAACTCAAGGATAAGTATACAACCTAAAGTTAGCTGTAAGTCAATATTTACATTATAAAATATTATAACATAACTTAATTTGGAGATGAAGTTAAGGATAGCAATAAAACAAGGCTTGGATTGTTCCAAACCTTGTTTTTTGGGCCTTTCTCACAAAACATGCTTACATCTTATTGGGAGGTATGGTTTCCTCACTACTTCTAATCAATGCAGGGTGAGTATTGTGAATATATGGTGGTGCTGGGGGTAGCACCGGTCTAGGTGCCAAAGGCACTGGGTTTTCCACATACTTAAAAGTACCTTGGGAATCTAAACTTGGACCACTTGCCCAACGACCAGCTGCACTTTCATTTCCTTTTGATAGGTTGAATAAAACGTGGGAAACTTCGCGTTTTTCCAAGTTTATAGGGAAAGTGCTGGGAACAACAATGTTTTCTTTGGCTTCCAGTTCTTTTATGGCAGCATACCATTGATTCTGATGCATCCTATCCCTTGCAATTAACCAAGATAACATATCCCTAACTCCACGGTCTTTTGTCATTTCATAAAGCCTTACTGCCTGTAGTCTTCCTTGTGATTCAGCATTTAAATTTGCCCTGAAGTCTGCCATTAAATTTCCACTTGCAATAATATAACCAGCATTCCAAGGAACGCCAACGGAGTTCACAGGCATAGCTCCCAATCCAGAAACTATGGCATGTTGTGGATTCATACCACCTATTATCGCACCAATTACAGGATTTTTAACAGCTTCTTCGAAATCAGCAACTGGAGCCCCATCTAAAAGCCTAGCAATCATGGTAGCTATCATTTCAATATGTGCCAGCTCTTCAGCGCCAGTATCCATCAATAGGTCTTTATACTTTCCATTTCCCCGCAGATTCCGCCCTTGGAAAAAATACTGCATGGCTACAGAAATTTCCCCAAACTGACCCCCGAGTATCTCCTGTAACCTCTTAGCATATACAGGATCAGGTCTTTCTGGCTTAGCGTTGTACTGTAATTCTTTCACGTGATAAAACAATTATTAACACCTCCTCGTATAATATAATTAGAGCCTTGCGGCTACTATATATTATTACTTCAGGAGACCTATGGTTTGTACCAGTGTACAAACTATCTTAAAAACTTGTAAATAACTTTAAGGCACACCATTTAGTGTGCCTTAAAAAGTTCAAATCCCATTATTTTGGACTATTCACTAACCAGTTTGTATGCAGTGATCTTACGTATCCTATAGGTTTTCAGCATTGAAATTGCATATGACAGTATCACTATTCCAATACCAAAAAGAATTATCCAAAGGGGGGTTATAATATAATTTGTTCTCATAATACCCATGGACTTTTGGGTCTGAGTCATGAAAGGGTTGGTTTGAGTCATTCCCAAAAAGCTTCCTAAGATTACCCCTAAGATTATAGGAGGTAAAAGCCCTAGGGAAAACTGGTTCATAAGTTGGATAGTTGTGAAACCCAAAGCTTTTTGGATCCCCAACTCATGCTTCTTCCTAATAAGGGAAGAGTTTATAACAAAATACAAAACAAGAACAACCACCAAAATGGTAATAACCATTATTGTAATACCCACCTTTGATACTATGGATGTGTAAAGTCCCATCCCCTGTTGGAATTCTTTATCCATATCTATTGTACCAATAAAAGATTCACCGTAGTTTTTTTCTATCTTTGTTTTAAAGTCAGAGGATTCAATTCCCTTATCTAGGTAAATATGCAGATTTCTCTGTTTAAAGTTGGGGTCAAGTCTTAAAATCCCATCGCGCCTTAAGGAAATAATACTAAGTTCACCTAGGTAGGAACCTTGGGAAAAACCCGTTATGATAAACTCTGCTTCCTTCTCATTGACTTTTAACTTTACATTGTCCCCAATTCTTTTGTCCATCATTTTTGCCAAATAGCCTGAAATCACAACTTCATTACTATGAAGGGGGTATCTTCCTTGGTAAACTGTGTTAATTTCCTTTTTAGAGAAATCATCCATTACAAATGTAGCCACTTCATCATTACCGAGCCTAACCATTGTGGTGTCAATGAACTGAACTTTTCTTACTCCCTCTTTGCTTTTAATACCTTCGATTATGGATGTATTATCTAAGCTGGGGTTAAAAATTGCTATGACACTGGATAGCTCAATCCCTGGAATTTCTGCAAAGGTTGTTGTATCTATTGTTGAATTGTAAAACATTACTATGGCAAAGGTGCTGGCAAAGGATACCACTATAAAAATTACCATTATCATAATGCTTTGCTTCATGTTTTGCAGCATCAATTTCATTGCCAAAACAAAGGGCAGACTGCCTTTCGATCTATCAAGGGGCAAATGGTTCTTACGGAAGTTATGGGTTATTATTCCCCCCCTTAAGGCTACAATAGGATTGAGGCTTTTTATATGCCTTGAGCTCACAAATGAAATAAATCCCACCACAAGTAATATGGCTAAAAGTGAACTTGCGCTAATTCCTTTATCAAATCCCTGTACCCATTTAAGGCCTGACTGATGGGCTAAAACCTTCGAAAGCGTGGGTGTTGCCAAATATGACATAGATATCCCCACTACACTTCCAACCAAGGCGATAAGGGAAAACTGTGTTATAACAGATGACATTATCTGCAAGCTGGTAAAACCCATTGCCTTTAAGGAACCTATCTTTGTCATATCTTCCTCAATACTATTTTCGATTCTAAATCTCACCACAATAAGACAAACCACAACCATTACTGCAGCAAAGGCGATCATCATTACAGCTACACCATTTGCCACCAGGGAACGGGATAACCTTATAACCCCCATATCCAAACTTAGAAATGTTGATGTGGCATTTGCATCAATATATGGATTTTCCTCCCTTATTATCTCCCTAATACCGTTTTCAACATCCTTATTCATTTTTTCCAAATTGGCATATATCAATGTTGCATTATACTCTTCACCTAACTGTGATTTAAGGCTTTCATAGGTATCATTGGGAACGTAAACACCCAAAACCACTGTGTCTAAGGAACTGAAAAATACATCTTCAGTAAAACCCTTTATGGTAAAGGTGATCACTGTTTCATTTATGCTAACCTGTAGTTTATCATTTAATTTATATCCCCCATCAATACTTAGTACATAGGGAACATAGATAGACATCGAATCCAGTGGCAGATATTCTCCAACTAATTTCCACTTTGAAATACTTCTTTCTTTATCTGCATCATTTATAAGAAAAACACATTCCCTAGTTTGGTTATTGTAGGGAATGGTGCCAAATAGCCACAGGGGATTTTCCCTTTGCAAACCCTTTATGTTGTCATTATTTTTAACATATTCTTCTACCCTTGAACTATATAGTCTTTCTTTCATAAGATAGAACACATCAGAGGAATCAAGCTCCGTAGCTACCTTTTCAAAGTAGCTACCAAAATTGATAAATACCAATAACCCTAAATTAAGGAGCATTGCTGCTATGATAAACATTGCCAAAATCGAAACCGTATGTCCTTTGGAACTCCTTATGTTAGCAAAGCTCAGCTTTAAAATCTTTCTCATGCTACCACCCCATTTCATTTAAAAATCCTTGGAGTCTTTCTGAGCGTACTTCATCTCCACTTACATATTTCCCAAGTTCGCAAACCCCTTGAATTGCACCATCACGCATATATAAAATCCTATTCCCACGTCTTGCGGATTTCAGATCATGGGTAACCATGATTATGCTCTGTCCCTTGTTGTTTATATCTGTCAAAATATCTAAAGCTGCCTTACCCGCTGCTGAATTAAGTGCTCCTGTGGGCTCATCTGCAAAAACTACCTTGGGGTTATTTATCAAAGCCCTTACAATGGCTGCACGCTGGGCCTCTCCACCT
>CAYYRM010000201.1:0-4845 GCA_964474005.1 uncultured Eubacteriales bacterium | reverse complement strand
ATTCTTTTTTTATTTTCCTTGCAATATCTTCCCTTTGTTTTTGGGTAGCTAGGGAGGTACCGCCAAACTTTAAGACAATTATCATTTTACTCTCCCCTTTTTTGTTTCATTTAACAGTTAGTTTTTAGATAATTACTTTAGGGAGTTTTTTTAAAAAACTCCCTAAAGTAATATTAATAAACTATGAGCATTGGCTGAACTTGTTTTTTTAATAAAGCCTTTTCAATTGTAGCCTCAACTAAATCCAGGTTAGCTACCATTGAGAAAGGTTTTTTATGTGGTGCATCTTGACCAAATGGAACAAAAAAGATGTTTTTTTGTCCTAAGAGCTTACCTAAATTCATAGCGTTTTGGCTTAGTGCATCATTTGTAGAAATGGCAAGGACAACGGGTTTATCATTTCTCAGTTGAGCCTTTATGGCCATCATGGCTCCGTTATCTGTCATTGCGTTGGCAAGTTTTGACATTGTATTACCTGTGCAGGGCATTACAACTAAGCAATCAAACTCATTTTTTGGTCCTATGGGTTCAGCATCAACAATTGTTGATATAACTTTTTTTCCACTTAGATCTTCTAAGCGTTTTATCCAATCTTCACCTTTTCCAAATTTGGTATCAGTGTTCACAGAGTTAGAAATGACTGGGAAAATTTCATGGCCATTGTTTAATAGGCGTTCTAAAGGTGCCATTATTTGTTCTAGGGTACAATGGGATCCAGTCACCACAACACCAATTTTTAACTTCTTATTCACTGATTATCCCTCCTTAAAAATTTCGGATAAACCTTTGCTAAAATATCAGCTGCCGTTTTTGGTGCTACCATTCCAGGTAGACCTGGAGCCAGTATGGCCTTTATGCCTTGGTTTTTGGCAAAATCAAAGTCCACACCCCCAGGTGGAGAAGCAATATCCACGATTACTTCAATATTTGTACAAAGCTTTAGCTTCTCTTCGGGTAACATCAAGTTAGGCACAGTGTTGAATATATAGTCAAATTCATTTAGTAGTTCATTTTCCTGACCTGACATTACAGGAGTAAAACCCATTTCATATGCCCTTGCTTCATTGGCAGGGTTTCTTACTGATACATAGACTTTGGCATCTAGATTTTTTAACATTCTGGCCAAAGTCATACCGCATCTACCTAAGCCAATAACCAGGATTTTACTACCATGAATTGTTTTTTCACTATTTTCCATGGCTAACTGTATAGCCCCTTCTGCTGAAGGTATGGAGTTTAATATTGCCAGTTCATCGTCTTCAGCAACTTCTAATAAATCAATATTATATTTGTGGCAATATTCCCTAAACCATGGTCTTGCATAACCTATTAGTAGTTTAGTACCTTCGGGAAGTATTTTGAAAAACTCTTCTGTGATGATAATAGGTTCTGTGGAGTATTTTGCCTTCACTTCACCACTAACACTGGTTCCAGACATGGGAAAAATAATGGTGGAATTCTTTGTTATGGTATTTTTTAATGCTTTTATGGAAAATTGACTATATCCTAATTTATCAAAACCCCAAAGGGTGGAAATTTCATAACCTTGTTTTTTTAGTAACTCAAATAAATATATGTCCCTCAGATCTCCACCTATAAAATGTATAATAGACATTCTTAAATCACCTCCCAGTTTTAACATATGTTAAGAACCTTCTTTTGGTCACAGTTATAGGCATTTAAATCAAAAAAACGTGAAGGGAATTTTCCCTTCACGTTCTAAAATACTAATGAATATCAACTTCTAATGCCTTATAATCATTTAGTATATCCTTTACCTTATTCACTTCATTTTCATTTGGCTTTACTATAACTATAATTTTACCTTCGTGAACTTTGTTTTCATAATGTCTACTGTGTTCTTCTGGTATACCATAATCTATTAACCCGCCAGCTACTCCTCCTGTCAATGCACCAGTTAAAATGCCAGCCATGGGTCCTGCGGCTATTATGGGACCCACTCCAGGAATGATTAGTAGACCAGCACCAATGGCCAGTCCTGATAGGCCACCTAAAACTCCTCCCGTCATGGTTCCATCTGCTAAATTTTGATTTTCGTATGAAATTTCTTGTATTTCTCCATCTGCTTTTTGAGGTTCCATTCCATCGTCGGAGTACCGAGACCTATATTCCATCCCTTCTACTCGCCAATGACTATCTTCAACCTCAGCCTGATATTTTTGTTCATCCTTTTGCTCTTTAGCTAAAATGGATATTTCCCCTTGTATACCTTCATCTCTTAATTTTTTTACTGCCCTTTCTGCCATGTGATTCTCTTCGAAATAAGCTACAATTTTTTTTCCCATAATTTAACCTCCTTTTCTATACTTAGTATTCCCAAAGGAGATTTTATAATTAAAAAGCCCAATCTAGAGAGAAAATTGTCAATTTTTTTCTCTGATTTACTGAAAAAAACTCTAATTTTTAGGCACAAGTAATCCCATCACTTAATGGTATTTGTAATACCTCACAATGATGGGATTTTAGGTAAATAATACAATTCGGTTTTTTAATACTGTTAAATTTAAAGACAATACTTTAATTCATCTCAATCGTCATTATAACTTATATCTACTATTATTGTATCATGTCCTATTTTTCTGATGGAATTCCATGAGATGGTAAAGGTTTTTCCTTTACCCATTATCCCATCCCAAAATCCATCTCGTTCAGGGATAATTATTTCAGTGATTTTACCTGTATTTATGTCAATGGATAAATCACAATTACCTACTACTCCCAGTTTTTTACCATCAGAGTAGTTTATAATTTCTTTATCTTCAAGGTCAGAAAATCTCATTAGTCTTTCCTCCCCTTTTTTTTCAAATCATGAAACTCATTAATCTTATTATCCAAAAGTCTACTAATTCTTAAAAGCTCTTCATTTTCAGAAATGCTTTTTTGGGTATTGTCCTTTATCTTAAGCTGTTCCCGTAGACTTTCAATCTCTTCCATTATTTTTTTTTCACAATTTCTATCTGTCACCTTATTCCCCCTCTTTCCCTTTTATACAATTAATTCTATTTTTATCATGAAAATCCTTTATTTTTTTATATCATCAAGATTAATTTTTTTGTTAAGCATTTCAGCATGATAATCTGGTGATAGCATTTTATCTAATTTAACTATCTCGAAACCTGCTTCTAAAATGCCAGGTACAATTTTTCTTAACCCATCAGGGGTTTGTTCTGTATTATGCATCAAAACAATGGCCCCGTTATGAAGATTAGATAATATTCTATTGGCCATTTTTTCTGCACCAGGTCTTTGCCAATCAATGGTATCCAAACTCCAAAGAACATTTATCATATTTTCTTTGTTACTTTGTAAAAATATTTTTTCTTCCTTTTCACCATAGGGAGGACTAAAATGGATGGGTTTATACCCAGTTATATCTTTTATTATATTATTTGTTTTGTTAATTTCCTCACTGATGGCTTCTGGACTTATTTTACTCATATATGGATCTGAATATCCATGATTACCAAAAAGGTGTCCCTTGGTGTGAATCAGTTCAACCATTTCAGGATATTTTTCTGCCCATTTTCCTACCAAGAAAAAATTACCTTTTACTTGGTATTGGTCTAATATATCTAACATCTCCATTAAATAGTCGTTAAACTCATTTCCCCATGATACATTAATTACTAGGGACACGTATTGTTTTATTGGATTTCCCTGATAGATTGGGACATGGGGAAAGTCTTTAATTGTCTTATCAGGCTTTAAGGATATGAGGATAGGCTCTATTTCTTCTCCTATACGATTCTTTGAGTTGTTTTTTCGATATCAAGGCTACATCCATTTAAATGTGGTATTAAACTTTTAGTTTCTGGGTCAATATATGCCTCTTGTCCATCAAAGTAAAACTGTTCGGCGATTGATTCAAGGTATTGGGTAACTTCCTCTTTTTTTAATCCACCTAATTTGAATCTACCCATTGTTACATTGGCACTGACAGTGGTTAAAGAACTGTGGATCTTATATGTAACTGCAATCAAAATTGTTAAACTAATCAAAATAAGTAGAAGTATAGTCAATAATTTTGTCAGAGTAATACTTTTTATGTATACTGACATGGTTATTCCCCCTTACAAGTTTCTTTTTAATGTATATTTATTAACTTCTACTTTAAGTATTAAATATGGAATTAAAACAAAAAAAAATAAAAGCATCTGATATAGATGCTTTTATTCAGTTTCAACGGGATTTTCCTTTTCAAGTTGCTCTTGTCTTTCCTTTAGCAAAACTTTTCTAGAAAGGTTGACCCTACCCTTTTCATCAATATCAGTGACTTTAACTTCTATTTGATCTCCTAATTTTACAACATCTTCGGTTTTGGCCACCCTGTCTAAGCTTAGCTGGGATATGTGGATTAATCCTTCTTTGCCTGGTAGTACTTCAGCAAATGCACCAAATTTTTCTATTCTTGTGATTTTTGCCATGTATACTTCGCCAGCCACCACTTCGGCGGTGATATCTTTAATCATTTGCAAAGCTTTATCCCCTGACATGGGATCCACCGCTGCTATAAAGATCTTACCATCTGGTTCTATGTCTATTTTAACACCAGTTTGTTCTATGATCTTATTGATGATTTTTCCACCTGGTCCTATTACATCCCTTATCTTATCAGGATTAATCTGGAAGCTAATGATTTTAGGTGCATAGGGTGAAAGTTCTTTTCTTGGCTCTGAAATTACTTCCATCATTTTGTCTAATATATACAGGTATCCTACCTTTGCTTTTGAAAGGGCTTCTGCTAAAATATTCTTATCTAAGCCCTTAAGCTTTATATCCATTTGTAGGGCTGTGATACCCGCCTCTGTTCCTGCCACCTTTAAG
>CAYYRM010000200.1:0-4887 GCA_964474005.1 uncultured Eubacteriales bacterium | reverse complement strand
GATACTGAAGAAGGAATTATTCTCTAAATGAATTTTAAATTGATCCATGTAATAATTGAAGTCATATACCTCGCTTAATTTAATGGGATTTTCAGTAATTACTAAGTTAAATTCTATTTCTACGTCATCTATCCATAGTTTTACAACCAAATCACCTTTAACTAATCCTTGAAGTCCGTAAACTATTTCTTCAAAAAAAGTATCATCAACGCTTTCATCGGTACTTATTATAGTTTTACCACCACAGAGAATTTCTATTTTACTTTTTCCATTGTCAGCAACAATTATAGAAATGTCTTCATCATCTTGATTTTCAAAAACCTGAATGGCAATAAATCCATTTGAGAAAAATCCATCTTCATTTAGTTTGGGATTGGGATTCCTGTATGGCTCCACAAGCAAATTGAACTTGTTCATTAGGTTTGTGATTTCGTTTTCTTTGATTAACGGGAAATCAGAATAGTTATTAACCAGATACCTATTGTCATGAATCCTCAAAAGAAAAGAACCATTAAAGGCATTTGAACGAAAATGCTGCAAACTATTTCTGCCAACCAGAGTATATTTGGAGAAGGGAATAGGAAAGGTCTGAACAGATGAATTTACCTGGGTTTTATTATATCTAAGTATGCCAGTTTGTTTATCAGTTTTATAAACTTGCATGACAATATTTTCATCTTCATAAAATCCCTTGTCTAGTTTAAGTTGTTCTGGAATACGTGAAAGAAAAAAGAAAAATACTGTTAACACCGTAAGGATAGCTATTAAGATCGCTTTTAGTTTAGTATTCAATTTACACAACCTCCTTTGCTAGTTAATACCACTATAGACTTTAATTGTGAAGAAAATATTAACAAAGTGCTAATCTTTTATGTATTTTGTGCAGGAAATTTATCATTTCTATAGAAGTATAAAAATAGAATATTTTTGAGGTGATAATAATGGATATATCATATTTGGATCAGTGGGAAGAGAAACTAAGGTCACTTAATGAAGAAATAAGCCAGCTTCATTTTAAACGTTATATGACGAAGGAGAACTTTCCCCAATTAAAAGAATTAGAAAACAAAAGGGCAGTTTTTATGAATGATAAAAAAGTTATCAATATGGTTACTAAGTTTAAATGTTCATCTGACCCTTTATTATCAAAAAAGATTGAAATATTGAGGAGACAATTTCTACTAAGTAGTGTCAACTTAGACCCAGAGATCATGGAACTAAACAGAACCCTTGCGGAAAAAGTAGTGTATTATAAATACCAAGTAAATGGCGAGCTAGTAGAACTAGGCAAAGTAAAAAGTATCTTAAGGCAAAGTGATGATGTGAATTTAAGAAAAGAAGCCTATCTAAGCTATGGTAAACAATCCCAAGAGTTAAAAGATGATTTGTTAAAGCTGGTAAAGCTTAGGAACAAAAAAGCTAAGGAGAAGGGCTACCATTCTTATGTTGAACTGGTTTTAGATTGTATGGGCCTTACTGAGGATACCGTGGTAACCTTGTTAGGTGAGCTTACCTTAAAAACACAAAGTACATATCAAGAAGTTTTGAGTGAAAGTGCCAAAAAGCATAATGTGTCAGAAATTAAACCTTGGGATGTCCAATATTTACTGGAAAACTATGGTGAAATGAAGTCTTCACTATTTCCTAAAGAGGGTATAGCACCTGCATTGGAAAAATGGATTAACTCATTTGGTTATACTTTAAAAGATTTGGGGATAGAAGTTGTGTATACAGATATACCCTATAATGGCCTATGTATGGGTATAAAAAAAGGTGAAGTAAAGCTTTTAGCTAACCCCCATAATGGTTTTCCCTATTATCAAACAATGTTTCATGAACTAGGCCATGGTCTTCATAGCTCATTGATGGATGTCCCTTCCTTACTATTTAGGAGTGAAGCATCGGTTTTCAGTGAGTCAATGGCTGAGGTTTTTGGGTTTGTACCCCATAGCTTACAATGGTTAAAGGGACAAGGACTATCTGAAGAACAAGGGAAACAAATTTTAAAATCAGCATTGGGACCAAAGCTCTTTTATTTAAGGCAACGAACTGCATATGCCCTTTTTGAATATAAGTTATATAGGGACCCAGATGGAAACATTGATAAAATGTTTGGGGACACAGAGTCAGACATTTTATGTTGCCAGCCAGATTTTACACCTCGCTGGGCTGCCAATCCATGGTTTATAAGCTTTCCTGTATATTGGCAAAATTATGTGATAGCTGATATTATTGCTGCCCAAATCCACAACCACTTAAATGAAGAGTATGGACCATTGGTGGAAAGTCTAGAAGCGTTTAACTTTGTTATTGAGAACTACATAAAACCAGGGGGAACTATTCCATGGTTAGAAAAAATTGAAAGAAACACAGGGGATCCCCTTTGTGCTTGCTTTCTAATAGATATGATTAACAGGAATAAGTAAGGAATTTTTAAAGGTTAAAATGGGGAAGGAATTTAAGGCAAAGCCCAGTACTATCATGGTACTGGGCTTTTAAATATTTGATATTACATATAATCCCTTTTCAGTTAACTAGCAAATGTTAGCACCTTGTATTAATTATTTAATAATTAAAAAGCAGGAATACTTACTAAAAAGTAGAATTATATAGTATGACTACTTTTATAAGGGGGTTTTCTTAATGATGGGTTCGGCACTGGTCTCCGCTAGAGAGTATGTTACCACGGAGTTTCCCAATTGTATCTTAGCTATTTTGGCTGGTAGTGTTGTTAGGGGGGAAGGAACAGATACTTCGGATTTGGATATCGTTATTATTTCCGATGAGGAAGAATTGCCTTATAGAAAATCGCTTATTTTTCAGAAATGGCCTATAGAGGTTTTTGTCTACAACCATAAGAGCTACAAGGAGTATTGCCAAAGGGGAATCGATCAGGCAAGACCTTCCCTAATTAGCATGATAGTGGAGGGAATACCCATTGTGGATAAAGAAAAGAATTTTCATCTTTTAAAAAGGGAAGGTGAAGAAATTCTAAAGCAAGGGCCAAAGGAATTGACCACCGCAGAGACGGAAAATTATAGGTATATGATTACAGATTTGATCGAGGATTTAAAGGGTTCTGTGGACCATTATGAAAGCATTTTTGTTGTTAATAAGCTGTCCTTTATATTATCTGAGTTCATTATGCGCATAAACCGCAGGTGGATTGGTGATGGTAAATGGACTTATAAGGCCTTAAAGGAATTTGATGATAACTTAGCCGAAAACTTCACTGAAGTATTTTCAGTATTTTACTCAAAGGGAGACAAGGAAAAGCTTATAGAGTTTACTGAAAAAATTCTAGAGCCAGTGGGTGGCCTACTTTTTGATGGTTATAGAAGAAAGGGATAAAAAAGTGATGAGTTGAATACTCATCACATTTTTTTACAGAGCTATAAGTTTGTCTTTTAAAGCTTCATTGTTCAAGGAGCCTTCTAAGTAAAGTAGAAACTTTTTGGTTTCTAAACCACCAGCATAACCAACTAAAGAACCATCCTTACCTAAAACCCTATGACAGGGTATTATTATGGGGATAGGGTTTTTATTATTGGCCTGCCCCACAGCCCTAACACTTTTAGGGTTACCAATCATTACTGCCACATCACCATAGCTGAGGGTTTCACCATATGGTATCTTTTCCAGGGCATTCCAAACGACCTTCTGGAAAGGTGTACCTTCAGGGGATAGGGGTAAGTCAAAGGTTTTTAGTTTGCCATCAAAATATTTAGTGAGCTGTTCAATGGTTAAATCGAGTATTGGATGTTCACTAACTTCAATAAAGTCACCTTTTTTTACACCAAAATGTATGGATTTTAAGTGAGTGTCATCACTAATAATGGTTAAAGTTCCTAAAGGGGTTTCCATTATCTTATAATACATAATCTTAACTCCTTTTTTCTTATTGACACAGCCTGTTGAGGTGTATCTGTAAGTATTTTTAGATATCCAAAATAAGATAAAGCTATTTTACCATGATAATTAACTTATCACAATGGTAATATAAAGGCATACTAACACAAAGTATTAAGTTAGGAGGTTTTTTTGATGAAATACTGGCTTTTAAAAACCGAGCCTGAGGATTTCAGTTTGAATGATTTAAAAACAGAAGGTGTTTCCATGTGGGATGGGGTAAGGAACCTAAGGGCAAATAAATACATCAGGGAAATGGAAAAGGGAGATAAGGCTTTTATATACCATACAGGGAAAGAAAGACAGATTGTGGGTATAGGTGTGATTGTTGATAAAAGCTATCCAGATCCAACATCAAATGATCCTAAGTTTCATGCCATTGATGTCTCTTACTTAAATGAAATTAAACCAGTTACTTTAAAAGAAATTAAGGGCGACCCTTTCTTTGAACAATGGGAACTGGTTAGAATCTCAAGACTATCTGTGATGCCAGTGACCAAAGAATATTGGGACAGGATAATACAAATAAGTAACATGTAAATTAAATTTTACAAATATCCTTTTATGAAATAAAGGATATTTTCTTTCTATTAGAGAATTATACAATGAATAGTATTATGAATATCAGTTAAATAGACCATTGAAATATAGGAAGGAGAGAGTGAAATGACAATCATTTTAGCACATAGGGGGGCTTCTGGTCATGCACCTGAAAATACAATGTCAGCATTCATTAAGGCTGTGGAAATGGGTAGCCATGGGATTGAGACAGATGTACAGATGACCAAAGATGGGGTTTTAATTCTGTGCCATGATGAAAAAGTTGACAGAACCACTGATGGTAAAGGTTTTATAAAGGATTTTACCTATGAAGAATTATGCCAATTGGACGCTGGGGTTAAATTTTCTCAAGAATTTGAAGGGGAGAGGATTCCTACCCTAGAAGAACTAATGATATACCTTGCTGATAAGGACTTA
>CAYYRM010000199.1:0-4909 GCA_964474005.1 uncultured Eubacteriales bacterium | reverse complement strand
CTTTTGCTTTTGATTATGCACTCCCTAATATTCAAATAGGGGTAGATGACTCAGAAGACCCTGCTCAGGTGGCAACAAGCATACAAATCTTGTTAATTCTTACAATATTATCTTTGGCACCAGCCATCTTAATCCTGCTAACATCTTTTACTAGAACCATTATAGTATTATCCTTTGTTAGAAATGGATTGGCAACCCAGCAAATGCCACCTAACCAAGTTTTAGTAGGTCTCGCTCTATTCATTACCTTTTTCGTTATGTCCCCTGTTTTGAGTCAAGTTAATGAGAATGCTTTCCAACCTTTTTTACAAGGAGAATTATCCCAAGATGAAGCTTTCGAAATAGGTCTTGAACCAATTAGAGAATTTATGTTTAAACATGCAAGAGAAAAGGATATTGCTTTATTTTTAAACTATTCTGATGGGGAACCACCTGAGACCCAAGCGGATGTTCCTACCATGGTTTTAATTCCTGCATTTGTAATAAGTGAGTTGAAAACGGCATTTCAGATAGGTTTTATGATTTATATCCCGTTTTTAGTAATTGATATGGTGGTGGCAAGTACCCTTATGTCAATGGGTATGATGATGCTTCCACCAGTAATGATTTCTTTACCTTTTAAAGTATTGTTATTTGTTTTAGCTGATGGCTGGAACCTAGTTGTAAGGTCCTTGCTACATAGCTTTTAAGGGGTGATAATATGAGTCCAGAAATGGTTATTGATTTAGGAAAAGAAGCACTAATGATGATACTTTTATTGGCAGCCCCCATGCTAGGCATAGGTTTAGCAGTTGGTCTTATAGTTAGTATCCTACAAGCCACAACTCAAATACAAGAACAGACCCTAACCTTCATACCTAAAATTGTAGCTGTATTGGTGTCAATATTATTCTTTGGGCCTTGGATGCTAAACATTTTAGTTAGCTTTACAGTAGAGCTTTTTACCAACATTCCCAATGTCATAGGTATGTAATATCATGGAGCTATTAAGTCTAGTAAATGATAATTTTTATACATTTCTACTACTGACAGTGAGATTTACAGGTCTATATTTGGGATCTCCAATCTTTGGTGGTAGAAATGTACCTGCACAATTAAAGATAGGCTTAGCGTTAATTTGTAGCATCATTTTGACACCGATTTATAGTAATGGGATGACAATTGCCCAAATTGACTTATGGTTTATTGTGTTAGTGGTAAAGGAACTCTTTATTGGTCTAGGTATTGGATATATATCAATGTTAACTTTTATAGCTTTACAATTTGCAGGACAATTCATAGATGTGCAAATGGGATTTGGTATTGTTAATGTGGTTGATCCACAGTTTGGAAACTCCGTTCCAATCATCGGTAATTTTAAGTATATTTTTGCTCTATTACTGTTCCTTACTGTAAACGGACATCATCTCCTTATCGATGGTCTATTTAGGAGTGTGGAATTTATACCAATAGGTGCTGTGATTATTCAACAGAATATATTTGTTTTTATATTCAGAGTTTTTGTTCAAGTTTTTGTTATCAGCCTCCAAGTTGGTTTGCCAATAATTGGAACGTTATTTATAGTAGATATTGGTCTTGGAATTGTGGCCAGAACAGTGCCACAAATGAATGTTTTTGTGGTTGGTATACCAATCAAAATAATAGTGGGTTTTTCTTTACTAATCCTAATTTTTCCCTTTTATATAAAGATTCTTCTTTTTATATTCGAACAGTTATATGAAAATATTAATCTATTTTTACAGATTTTAGGTGGATGATATGCCGATAAAATTTAATCTACAGTTATTTTCCCAAGAAAAAACCGAAAAAGCCACACCTAAGAAAAGACAGGATGCAAGGAAAAAGGGGCAGGTTTTAAAATCTCCAGAGATAAGTTCTGCCTTTGTTTTATTAGTTGCCTTTGGCGTTTTAAGATTTTGGATTCCTTTTATTTTTGAAAGGTTATTAGGATTTATTGAATACACGATTACAGAAGTTTTTTTTGAAGAAGTAACCATGTTAAATAGTACTAGATTATCGTTACTAGTGATAGAAGAGATAGCCTACTTATTTGCACCCTTAGGTTTAACAGTGATGGTTACAGGAATTGCAGTGAACTATTTACAGGTGGGCTCTTTATTAACAGCAGAACCCCTAAAAATGAAATTGAGTAGGCTTAACCCTGTTGAGGGTTTTAAACGTCTATTTTCTAAAAAAAGTATAGTTCAACTGGTAAAGTCAATTATGAAAATTGGTGCCATAGGTTATGTGGTATATACTGTTATAAATACTCATGTTGCACAATTATCGAATATAATGGAACTTGATTTCTTGGTAGCACTGAATCAATTTGGATTAACAGTCTATAATGTTGCGTTATATAGTGGTATAGTTATGATATTTATTGCTATTTTTGATTATGCATACAGCTGGTGGGAATTTGAGCAAAACCTAAAGATGAGCAAACAAGACATCAAGGATGAATTTAAGCAAATGGAAGGGGATCCTTTAGTAAGAGGTAAAATTAAAGAAAGACAAAGGATGATTGCAAGGAGAAGGATGATGCAAGAACTCCCCAAAGCAGATGTGGTTATAACAAACCCCACTCACTTTGCAGTTGCTTTAAAATATGATCCTAATTCAGGACAGGCCCCCATTGTTTTAGCTAAAGGGCAGGACCTTATTGCTCAACAAATAAAGGAAATAGCTAGAAGTCATGAAATAGTACTATATGAAGATGTTACACTGGCCCGTGGATTATATAAGGCTTGTGAGATTGGTGATCAAATACCCCTTGATTTTTTTAAAGCCGTAGCTGAAGTTTTAGCTTTTGTTTATAAGGTAAAAGGTAAAGTAGTTAATTTATAGTAGGAGTGGGTCTTCATGAACAGGATTGGTGAATACAGTTTTATACTCTTAGTAGTACTTATTGTTATGATGATGATAGTACCACTACATCCGTTATTATTGGATATTCTTTTAATTTTAAATATCTCATTGGCTTTAACAATACTACTAATGACCATGTATGTAAAAGAGCCATTGGAATTTTCCATTTTACCAACAATACTTCTTATAACGACACTGTTTCGACTGGCACTAAACGTTTCCTCAACTAGGTTAATTTTAACTTCAGGTAAAGCAGGAGAAGTTATAAAATCCTTTGGTAATTTTGTTGTTGGAGGAAACATTGTAGTTGGTTTTATAATTTTTATTATACTTGTCATAATTCAATTTATAGTAATTACTAAGGGTTCAGAAAGGGTAGCAGAGGTAGCTGCCCGTTTTACCCTTGACGCAATGCCAGGTAAACAAATGGCCATAGATGCTGATTTGAATGCGGGGCTGATTAATGATCAAGAAGCCAGATCAAGAAGAAGAAATGTAGAAAGGGAAGCTGACTTTTATGGGGCCATGGATGGTGCCAGTAAATTTGTTAAGGGTGATGCCATTGCAGGGATAATAATTACCCTAATAAATGTTATTGGTGGACTAATAATTGGTTCTACCATGCATAACATGCCAATTGGTGAAGCTGCAGAAACATTCTCTTTATTGTCCATAGGTGATGGTCTTGTGAGCCAAATACCAGCTCTGTTGATTTCCACTGCCACGGGTATTATGGTGACTAGGGCTGCTTCTGACAATAATTTAGGTAGTGATGTAGTAACACAAATCTTTTCAAACCCTAAGGTACTATTCCTTATATCGGGTTTATTGGCGTTTTTAGGAATAATTCCTGGGTTACCTACAGCCTCCTTTCTGTTGATGTCAGCAATAATAGGAATAATTGCTTATGTAACCAGAAAAGGACTTATTGCCAAGCAAGTAATTGAAGCAGAGCAGCAAGTAGCTGCAACCACTGAGGATATAGAATCTGGAAGACCTGAATTAGTTTATAACATGTTGCAGATTGATCCACTGGAGCTTGAGTTTGGCTATGGTTTAATTTCCATATTTGATCAAGAACAAGGTGGAGATTTGCTAGATAGGGTTGTAATGATTAGAAGACAGATAGCAGTGGATCTTGGATTAGTTGTTCCCATCATAAGAATAAGGGATAATATCCAACTTCCGTCCAATGAATATTCCATAAAAATTAAAGGACTAGAAGTGGCAAGGGCAGGGGTCGAACCAAATAAGCTCATGGCCATGGATCCTGGTACAGTTGTCGACCCCATTCAAGGTGAAGAAACCATAGAGCCTGCATTTGGTCTTTCAGCCCTTTGGATTCCAGTATCTGAGAGGGAAAATGCTGAGACCATGGGGTACACAGTTGTTGATCCCCCATCCATAATAGCTACTCATTTAACTGAAGTTATTAAATCCCACGCCCACGAGCTTTTAGGAAGACAGGAAGTAAAACAATTGTTAGACAACATTAAGAAGACAAATGGTGCTGTTGTAGAAGAACTTGTTCCAAACATATTAAGCACTGGAGATATACAAAAGGTGTTGAGCAATCTACTTAGGGAAGGAATCAGTATCAAAAATCTAACATCTATCCTAGAAGAACTTGCGGATTACGGTCCCATTACTAAAGACCCAGATACTTTAACTGAATATGTTCGCCAAGGTCTAGCACGACAAATATCATCTAGCCTTAAAGTTTATGGCAGTCCACTACCTGTAATTTCATTGGATCAAAGTGTGGAACAATTGATTAGTGAATCCATCCAAAAGACAGATCACGGTAATTATTTATCCATTGACCCAGTTAATACACAATTACTACTTAATCGTTTAAGAGATGTT
The DNA here is from genome assembly GCA_964474005.1 of uncultured Eubacteriales bacterium. Classification (GTDB taxonomy): domain Bacteria; phylum Bacillota; class Proteinivoracia; order Proteinivoracales; family Proteinivoracaceae; genus Alkalicella. The sequence continues at coordinate 175 of CAYYRM010000199.1, read as the reverse complement.
TATGAAGAGGTTATATCCTTAGGTTATCAACCAGTGATTTTGGCTGCTCCTTTAGTGAGGTTTTATTTCAGAAGGCTCATCGAAAATTCATTTCCTCATTTAGTTGTTATATCCTATAATGAGCTTGATGTAAAATTAGAGGTTCAAGTTATCGGGACGGTGAAATTATGAGAGT
>CAYYRM010000198.1:0-4962 GCA_964474005.1 uncultured Eubacteriales bacterium | reverse complement strand
AGATTCCCAAACAGAGGCAAAAACTAAAATTCTAACAGTATTAACAGAAGAGATGTTTGAGGTCTTTAAGAATAAAAGAGAGTTTAACATCCAAAGATACATTGAGAAATTAAATGAATTGAAATAAATTAAAACACCGTTTTTACTACCATTTGAATGAGTATTCCTTAGAACAGATGATCAGATTTAATAATTTTACCCATAAGAAAATAAAAAAAGATTATACCAATGGGCAAAATAAAAGTGTAGCCAAGGTAGTTGGACAAGTATAAGCCTAAGATAAACGCCAGGCTACCTTGAAAAAGCCCAAAAGGAGTATGAAATTACAGATTTCATACTCTTTTTACTTGGGGTCGTAGGGAAGGTCATTAAGAGTTTTAGGAAGGTGACCAGGATGAAAAAAATCATTGACACATTATGGGGTAGGGGAATATACTAATTACATATAAACATATGAACAATCATTCATATGAATAGGAGGTAGTCATGACTGATTTGGATAACTGTAAAGTGACAATTATTCACAATGATGTGGTTGAAAAGGTGAAAGGATTGATGATTGAAGATAAAACCATTGGAAATCTTGCTGAGTTTTTTAAGGTTTTTGGTGATGCCACCAGGGTAAAGATTCTTTACGCTCTATCCCACGAAGAGATGTGTGTATGCGATATTTCTGCCCTTTTAGACATGAATCAGTCTGCCATATCACACCAGTTGAAGGTTTTGAGACAAGGTCGATTAGTAAAACAAAGAAGAGAAGGCAAAGTGGTGTACTATTCCCTAAATGACGATCATATAAACAAGGTTCTGAGCCAAGGCTTAGAACATGTAGAGGAAGAATAAAAGGCTTTGGGAGGCTGGAGAAAAGTGTTAAAAGTAATTAGACATCAATATGTTTTAGAAGGCTTAAACTGTGCTAACTGTGCAGGTAAAATAGAAAATGGAGTTAAGGAGATTCCGGGAATCTCCCATGCTAACATGAATTTTGTTAGTAAAACCCTAACTGTTGAGTTTAGCGCAACTGAGGATTTAGATAATGTTTTAACAAAGATACAGAGTATCACTGATGATATAGAAAAAGGGGTTACAGTGCGAAATAAAGCTGACCATAATCATGACCATCATCTCGGGCATCACACGGGTAAAGGGGAGCTCACTAAAATTATACTGGGAGGATCCCTATTTGCCATTGCCATAGCCTTTAATCTACCAAAAATAACAGAATTTATAATGTTTTTTTTAGCATATATTCTGGTGGGAGGCGAAGTATTATTAAAGGCTTATAGGAATATTTTAAGGGGACAAATATTTGATGAGAACTTTTTGATGAGTCTAGCCACCATAGGGGCCTTTGCCATAGGTGAGTTCCCAGAAGGTGTTGCGGTTATGTTGTTTTATAAAGTTGGTGAATATGTTCAAGGTATAGCAATTAATAGATCGCGACAATCCATTGCAGCACTTATGGATATAAGGCCAGACTATGCAAATCTAAAAACCATTGAGGGAGTAAAAAAAGTATCCCCAGAAGTTATAAGGGTTGGAGATATAATTGTTATTAAACCAGGGGAGAGGGTACCCCTAGATGGAAAGGTTTTAGATGGGTTTTCCTCGCTGGACACATCTGCCCTTACAGGAGAATCTATCCCTAGGGATGTGGAAACAGGATCAGATATTTTAAGTGGTTCAGTAAATCATGGTGGGGTACTAACTGTGGAGGTTACAAAGGAATTTGGTGAGTCCACGGTTTCTAAGATATTGGATTTAGTTCAAAACGCCAGTGGTAAAAAAGCACCAACAGAGAATTTTATTACTAAGTTTGCCAGGTACTATACCCCCGTTGTTGTGGGTATTGCAGCAACTTTGGCAATTATTCCACCCTTGGTGATCCCAGAAGCGACATTTTCCCCGTGGATATATAGGGCGTTAATATTCTTGGTTATTTCCTGTCCATGTGCTTTGGTTATATCAATACCCTTGGGTTTTTTCGGTGGAATTGGAGGGGCATCTAAAAAAGGTATTCTTGTTAAGGGTAGTAATTATCTAGAGGCACTAAATGATGTGGAAATGGTGGTTTTCGATAAAACTGGGACCCTTACAAAGGGTGTATTTACTGTAACAGGGGTTTTCCCAAAAGATGATACAAAAGAAGATGAACTACTTGAGTATGCTGCATATGCTGAAAGGTACTCTAATCATCCCATAGCAAAGTCCATATTGAAACACCATGGCAAGGATATTTTGGAAGCCCACTTAAGTCAATACCAAGAACTCCCTGGACAAGGGGTAAAGGTTAAAGTAAAGGATAATGTGGTTTTAGCTGGAAATTCAAAACTGATGTTGAATGAGAACATAGATTATATTGAAGAAAATTTTAAGGGAACACTGGTACATGTGGCTATTAATGGAAAATATTTAGGATATATTGAAATTTCCGATCAAATTAAAGAAGATTCTAAGGAGGCAATTGAAGGATTAAAATCCCTTGGAATCAAAAAAACAGTTATGTTGACAGGGGATAACCCTTTCATTGCAGAGGAAGTTAAAAATCAAGTGGGTGTAGATGAATTTATTGCTCAATTACTCCCCCATGAAAAAGTGGCTAAGTTAGAAGATTTAGAAAAACTTAAGTCACCAAAAGGAAAGCTAATATTTGTGGGGGATGGTATCAATGATGCTCCAGTTCTGGCTAGGGCCGATGTGGGGATGGCCATGGGTGGTTTGGGATCAGATGCTGCCATAGAAGCAGCTGATATTGTAATAATGAATGATGAGCCATCAAAGTTGGTTACCGCCATTAAAATAGCTAAAAGGACCCGGAGGATAGTGTGGCAAAATATAATTTTTGCCATTGGTGTAAAGCTTTTAGTTCTGGCATTGGGGGCAGGGGGGCTGGCAAGTATTTGGGAAGCTGTTTTCGCAGACGTTGGAGTCACAGTGCTAGCCGTGTTCAATGCCATGAGGGTCATGAATGTAAAGGATGTTTAATTTGTTTGTTTGCCCAAAAATAAATAAGCTATAATTTTAAACCCAGGTCCTATTTTGTAACAAACTAGGATCTGGGTTAATTATATTAAGGTTTAAATTTTTCTTATCATATTTTAGCATTAGACCTAATAATATTAACAATGTATTATGTAACTCTCAGTTAAGAGGAAAAGGCAATAGAAACAGAGAATAGACAAAAAAATGTATTCTCAAGTACAGAAATTTCTGTTAAGATGTGAGTAGGACTAATATACTACAATTGATTTTTATTTAACCAGGTTGATATTTTTTACCAAGAAATCAATTTTAGCATCCAAGAAGTGGGGAAAAAAGAACAACTTTGCATAATAAATTACAACAAGATGGCGCTTTTTTTGGTTTATTTAACGCTTTACAGATTTGGCACAGTTATTGCATAAAGAATATTAGGAGTGAATTTTATGAGTAATCAATTTTATGAGAGGATTTTGAATAATCCAATAATATCTGCTGTCAATGACTTAGAGAGATTAGATGCAGCCATACAATCACCCAGTGAAATCATATTTTTGCTTAAGGGAAATATCTTGGATTTAAAAAGCAGTGTTGATAGGGTTAAAAAAGGTGGCAAGGCAATTTATGTGCATATGGACTTACTTGAAGGACTTTCAAGGGATCTATTTGCTTTGAAATTCATAAATGACAACATTCATCCAGATGGGATTATTACAACAAAAAGTAGCCTTATAAAAATGGCAAAGGATATGAACATGTTTGCAATCCAAAGGTTATTTATACTAGACTCACTATCTTTGGAAACTGGCATTAAATCAGCCCTTAGTACTAGACCCGATGCCATCGAGATTTTGCCTGGTATCATGCCTAGGGTAACCACCAAGGTACACAAAGAAACAAAAATTCCTGTGATAAATGGTGGTCTAATCACACTGAAAGAGGAAGTTATCAGCTGTTTAAATGCTGGGGCAATTGGAATTTCCACAACCAATGAAAAGATATGGGAAGTGTAATGATCAATTAGCTAGCTTTCATTAGGATAAAACCTAATGATTATAATACAAAAACCTTGAGGAGGTGAAAGTATGAAACATATCGGAACTATTATTGGTGCTGCCGTAGCTGGTACATTCGCTATGAGTGTATGGGGTGAATTTGTAGGACAGTATGGTATCGGTGGTGGATGGTTTGCTGGGTTAATTATCATAGGTAGTATGTGGTATCTAAACCACTTCTTAGGCCTAATCGATAACCCAGGTGCATCTGTTGACATGGCTTTAGGTATAGGTGTTGCTGGTTTCATGAGAGATGTTTTCACTAATGGAACACAGGTGGGGATCGATTCTTTACCTACTTTAGGCATCGTACTATTAGGTGGTGCGGCTGGTGGTTTTGCTGCTGTTCAAGTGGAAAAACTTATGGCTAAGAAAGAAGAAGCTGCTCAAAGAGAGCAAAAGGCTGCTTAATTACTTGTTAGTAAATTGATAAATGAATGAAAGGGGGCTAAGTAATGACTTTACAATTTGCAATTGGAACCTTTGCAGGTGCTTTCATTTTCCCATTTATGATAAGACTTATGTGGGGTAAATTCGTAGACAATTTCGGACCAATTGGTGGATGGATGGCAGCTGGCTTTATAGTTGGTACTGCATGGACTCTTACTCACGGTGTAGGAGCTATCTATCAATCTGGTGGAGCTTGGGTAGATCAAGCATTCGCTGGGTTTTCTGGTGTTTGGGTTGCTGCTGCACTATCTGGTGACAGTGTAAGTAAATCCATACCTACTATAATCTGTTCAATCATCGGTGGAGTATTATCAGGATATATTCTATTTAGTTTCTTATAGGATTTAGTTGAGTTTTAACAACATACAAAGAGAGATATTTAACAGGGGTTATATAAAAGTTTTATGTTTTGGTATTTATTTATAAGTTAAATTGAGGCATTGGAGAGCTAGGGGATACATAAGCTCTCCAATTAGCC
>CAYYRM010000197.1:0-4975 GCA_964474005.1 uncultured Eubacteriales bacterium | reverse complement strand
GTGATGAAAGAAAAACCATTTCTAAAATAGTTCCTAGATTAAGCCATGGTGCTGTTGTATCGCTTTCCAGAAATGACGTAGACTATGTGGTAACAGAATACGGTGTTGCTCACCTAAGGGGAACCTCAGTTAGAGATAGGGTAAAACTATTGATTAATATAGCTCATCCAGATTTCAGAGAGCAATTACTTGAAGAAGCCAAACAACTTAATATAGTATAATAACCTTTATAAAAGCTTAAAGAGGGAGATGATTTTATGGTAAACGCTAGGATTATCGGGACGGGTCTATATGTCCCAGAAAATCTAGTTACCAATGCTGATATGGAAAAACTACTTGGCCAACCCCTTAAGCCAAGCTTAGAAGAGAAACTTGGTATCAAGCAAAGATATATAGCTGGTGATGACGAAAGTAGTGCAGATTTAGCAACAAAAGCTGGAGAGAAGGCAATAAAAGACGCTAACCTAAAGCCAGGGGATATAGATCTAATAATTGTTACCACAGATACCCCTGAGTATATTAGTCCTGCAACTTCTTCCATTGTGCAAGGGAGATTACAAGCCGTAAATGCAGGAACCTTTGACTTAAACGCATCTTGTTCTGGATTTGTTTCAGGACTTGATGTGGCATCACGAATGATTGCATCAGGTGGCTATGAAAATATACTGCTAATTGGCGTATATAACATGACAAAGTTTGTTGATAAAACAGATGTAAACGTTTTCCCCATCTTTGCAGATGGTGCAGGAGCGGTGGTACTGTCCCGCACCACAGAAAATAGGGGCTTTGTGGGTTCAAAGCTAATTGCCGATGGAACCCAATATGACCTGTTGGGTATTTATGCTGGTGGTACAAAAAATCCAATAACCTCTGAGCGTTTGGAGAAAAAGGAGCATTTACTGCAGTTTTTAAAGCCCTTGCCACCAGATAGAAATATAAAATTATGGCCTCCGATGATCAAGGATTTACTAGAGGCCCATGGCCTAGAGTATAAAGATATAGATCATGTGTTTTTTACCCAAATAAATAAATGGGTTATTGAAGAGGTAATGCCTATTTTAGGTTTACCCATGGAAAAAACCACCACAATCATGGAGCAATACGGTTACACAGGTTCAGCCTGTATCCCTATGGCCCTGGATGTGGCTTTAAAACAAGGGAAAATAAGACCAGGGGACAATGTGGTGTTCATCGCTTCAGGAGTAGGTTTTGCTGTGGCTGCTGCACTGTTTAAATGGTAGAAAAATTTGGGTCAGGCTCGAGTAATTCCACTGTGGAATTACTCGAGCCTGACCTTTTTTCTTACAATTCAACACCATACTTATCTTTGGTAACCTTTTTATATATTTCTAGCAACTCATTTTTATTATGTAACTTCAATATGAAAATGGCAGCTTTAAGGGATTCTAAATATTGATCATCACCTAATTGCAGTTGTGCAATACCTTTTCTATAATATAGTAGAAATAGACCATGGGTAATTTCTTCTTTGATACAATAATCAATACCTTTGTTTGCGGCAATGATAACATCTGTATGCCTATCTAGCATATGGTGGTTATATGCTAGATTTGTGTATATTTTTGCAATTAGATGATGAACATGTTTAGTTCGTTCAGATTCTTCTAAGAAATCCTTTAGCAAGAACTCCATTATACTATTACTGACTTCATATTGATTAGTTTCGATTAATATTAAGCTTAACAACAAAAGGATTCTAGACTCTAAATAATTGTATTTTACTTTATGGAAATTCTTTAAAGAAAAACTAGGAATGGTTATTTTTAAAGATTCCATTAAAATGGGAAATGCATTAGGTATCTCTTGTTCATTTCGTGAATTAAATATTTTAATGGCCTTTAAAAAAAGTTTAAATTGTTCCACTTCTGATAAGTTTAGTAGTGATGTTTTGGGAATAGAAGAAATAGTGTTTTGAAAATCGGCTTCTAAGGTGTTGAATGCATCGGTTTTGTAACTTGATATAATTTCATCAAGGGAATTATGAAATTCCATTAGAAGTTTATTGGAACGATTTTTCTTTAAAAGTTCTAACAGATCCTGTTTATAAATCACAGATAGAAGTTCTAGGGTATCATACCTAGGAATCACTTGACCCTGTTCTATACGCCTTAGGGTATCGGCACTGATTCCATAATGGCTTTGGATATCAGTTTGAGAAATACCCATTTTCTTTCTTATATTTTTTAAATTTTGTCCGAATTCTTCTAAGTTATAACTTATAAACATCTAAGCAACTCCATTTCCCTCAAAATCCAGAATTTCTTCTGGATTTTTTCATTTACTACTATTGTACAATAATAGTAAGCATTATTAAATATATAAATTTTATAGAAAGGAGAAAAATATGACTAAGATTAATGGTAAGGTATTTTTTACGTTATTATTACTCTTTGCTGTAGCTATCAATTTTTTTAAGGCATCAGTTGTACTAGCAGGGGAAAAAGATGTTCCAAGAATTTATGAAGTTGAAGAACCCATTGAAACGGGTGACGAGGGGTAAAAGGGAAATGTTAGGAATATAAGCGCCTTAGTAAGGCGTTTATATTATTATCTAAGGACTTTATTTTTTGCAGATAAAAAACAATATATGTAATATTTCATATTAATAAAAGAGGAATAATACTTCTAGTATCGAATTATTATATAGATGTAAATAAATAATCAAGGGGGTTAGTATTTATGAATATGCGTTGGAGTTTAGAGTCGTTGTATCCTGCCTTTGAGTCCCAAGAGTTTCAAGGAGACCTAAAAAAAGCAGATGAGGAGATTGAAAGAATTAAGAAATGGACAATGGATAACTTAAGTAATACCCAAGATGCTAAATCAAAATTAGAACAGGTTATCCAGTCAAACACACAATATTATAAGTTATTTTCCAGGCTTTTTGCTTTCAGTAGTCTTTCTTTAAGTGTAAATGCAAAAGATGAGAAAGCTCTTATGTATCTTGAAAAGCTGCAAAACAAATCCACTGAGTTAAAGGGATCCCAGGTACAATTTGAAAAGTGGCTTGGAAGTTTAGAGAATTTGAGTCAAATCATCGACTCCTCGGAAATCTTAAAAGAACATAGGTTTTATTTGGAGGAAATAGCTCGTGGTAACAAATACTTGCTAAGTGAACAAGAAGAAATTGTAATCGCTAAAATGACCACCACTGGCTCTCAGGCTTGGTCAAAGCTACAAGATATGTTGACATCCACCCTATTGGTTGACATAGAAGTAAAGGGTGAAAAAAAATCTTTACCCTTACCTGTGGTTAGAAACATGGCATATGACAAAGATCCAGAAGTAAGGAAAAATGCTTACATAGCTGAGTTAGCTTCATATAAGAAAATAGAGGAATCTTCAGCAGCTTGCTTAAACGGAATCAAAGGGGAAGTAATAACCCTTGCAAAGCTAAGGGGATACAAATCTCCCTTGGAAAAAACCCTCTTGGATTCAAGAATGGATCATGCCACATTAGATGCCATGATTACTGCCATGAAGGAAAGTTTACCTAGCTTCCATAAGTATTTCCGTCGCAAAGGGGAACTATTAGGGCACGATAAAGGGTTACCATTTTATGAAATGTTTGCCCCAATGGGAGAAGTGAGTATGGAATTTAGCTATGACGAAGCCAGAAGTTTCATAGTAAAGCATTTTAGAACCTTTAGTGATAAGCTTGCAGATTTCACTGATATGGTTTTCGAGAAACAATGGATAGATGCTGAAATAAGGGAAGGTAAAAGGGGGGGAGCATTCTGTAGCAACCTCCAGTCCATTAAAGAAAGTAGGATTTTGACAAATTATACAGGTAGCTTAAGTGATGTCACCACATTGGCCCATGAGCTAGGTCATGCATATCACGGTTACTGTTTATATGATGAGAGTATTTTAAATACCAGTTACCCTATGCCCCTGGCAGAAACAGCTTCTATTTTTAATGAAGCAATAGTAATGAATGCTGCTTTAAAGCAAGCCAATGATAAAGAACGCTTCTCAATCCTTGAAACACAAATTTCCGATGCTGGTCAAGTTATAGTGGATATTTTAAGTAGGTATTTATTTGAGACAGAATTATTTAGTAGAAGAGAAGACCACTCCCTGTCTGTTAAAGAGCTTAATGAGTGTATGTTAAATGCCCAAAAACAGGCTTATGGGGAGGGGTTAGACCATGACCAGTTACACCCGTCAATGTGGGTATGTAAACCTCACTACTATTCCGCAGGCAGGAATTTCTACAACTTCCCATATGCCTTTGGTTTACTTTTTGCAAAGGGGATTTATGCTGAGTACTTAAAACGTGGAGAGGAATTTGTCGGCCTTTACGATCAGTTGTTATCAGTAACAGGCAAAATGTCAATAAAGGATGTTGCTGCTTCCATCGATATAGATGTTACAACACCAGATTTTTGGAGAAGTTCATTAAAGCTTATTGAACAAGATATTGAAGAGTTTATAAAGTTATCTAAGTAAAATTAGAAAACCAACACTTATGTACAGTAGGTGTTGGTTTTTTGTTAGATTTATTCTAAATCTTCAATACTCATTAAAACTATTTCCCTATTTTGTGAATATTTTCTTTTGATTACATAGTAGAATACTAACATAGATAATGTTGGGATGTTTAAGAAAAAGAAAAATATGATAGGAAGAAGGTAATTAATTCTCGAAACGATAATAGAGGAATTGATATAAGTGTAAGGTATAGAAATAATAAAAGTTAAAGCAGGTAGTATTAAACCTAACCACTTATTATTACTTCTGCAAAGAAGATACTGGGGAATACAGAAAATTAAGCTTAATATAATCATACTTAAAAGTATAGGTATTATTTGAAAAAAATCCATTTTAATCACTCACCTTTTTAGTTTTTTTATACTCTGAAATTAAAATCTTAGCTGTATCAAAATCCAATTTTTCATTTACTGCTAATTTCTTAACTAAGGATACATACGTATCACCCGTTGTACTTTCA
>CAYYRM010000196.1:0-4987 GCA_964474005.1 uncultured Eubacteriales bacterium | reverse complement strand
GGTGAAGATGAAATGTTTCTAGTTTTAAAAAAAGAAAAATTAGTTTTTTTTGCCATACTGATACTATTAATTGTTGTTGTGCTTTTTGGTGCCATTTATAGTATACAAAAAGCCGTAAGGGCATCAAACATCCTAATGGATGATATCGGCTGTGAAGGTGAAAGGGATTTGAAACCACAGGATCCACCCATGGAAGGTGATGATGTGGCAGAGATTCAGATTCAATTAAAGAGAATGGGCCACTACCAAGGAGAAATTGATGGTATCTATACAGGAGAGATAATAGAATCTGTAAAAAGGCTCCAAAGGGAATTTGATTTGGAGGAAAATGGTGTTGTTAACTCAGAGTTTTTTCAAGCCATTTACATAGGAGATACTGATACTGAGACAGATAGACAAGAGCCACCAAAAGGTGAACTGAAAATCGTCATAGATCTAGATAAAAATCGACTGACCTTATACTCCGATGGAGAAGAATACAGAATCTTTCCCATAGCCATTGGAAAAGCATCTACTCAGTCTCCCGTGGGGGATTGGACCATAATAAACAAAGGACATATGCCAGGTAATGCCTTTGGTACCCGTTGGATGGGACTAAATGTACCCTGGGGCACATATGGTATCCATGGTACAAACAATCCTGGGTCAATAGGTTATGCACAAAGTGCAGGTTGTATAAGGATGTTTAATAAAGATGTAGAAAAACTTTTTGAATGGGTGAAGGTGGGTACAAAGGTATCCATCAACTCAAATCGTTGGCCACCTAGCTTTAGGAGTGAGTATAGAAGAGGAATGAAGGGGCAGGATGTTGTTTATGTCCAAAGGGCTTTGTCAGAGTTTGGTTTTTGCCCAGGGGGGGGCGATGCACGATTTGGTGAGGAAACAGAAAACCAAGTAAAAGATTTTCAAAGACACTTTAATCTTCCTGTCACAGGTGTTGTCGATGAGAATATCCTTTACTTGCTGGGATTAAGGTAGGTGAGGAAAATGGCAAAGAGAATAATTGTTGGTGTAGTGATACTGTTGATCTTTTGTTTAAGTGGAGGAGCGTTTTATTATTATAAGCAAAATCAAATTGATGAAAGAAATTATAATCCCAATATTTTGGTGGATGTTAACAAGGAATACGTTTTAGAGATTTGGGACCTGAAAAATCCCCATATGTACATATCTGAAGAAACCCAGCAATTTATATGGAATAATATTGTCCAAGGGTTTAAAGAGGTACATCCCAACATACGTTTAGATATAAAACTCCTAGAAAAAGAAGAATATATTGAAGCCATTAATAAAGGTATAAAGAATAATAATATGGCAGATGTTGTCATTGATTGGTTCAGCACACCTTTTATGGATTTAGAGCTTCAAATACCCATAGGTAAATACTTAGAAATGAATGACACTGTTTTATTGAAAGGTACATTAAATTATGTAACCCATGGGCAAGAGATTGTTGCATATCCTTTGGTGGCTAGACCAGAGATGCTAATTGCAAATTTAGAGATTATTGAAGAGTTCGAAGATATAATAGAAATTTCCATGGGAGGTTGGACCTTTGATAAATTCTATGAAACTTTAACACGGATTAAACAATCAAAATGGTATCCATTAAATGTTTTAGACCACAATGGAAGATTCACATCTAGTTTATTGGTGCAAGGGGATATTTTCAGTGTAACATTTGATGATAAGTTAAATTGGTATGGCAAGACCCTAATAGACACGTATACAACCCTAGATTCCATGAGGGATGAAGACTTAATAGCCAACAACCCTAAATGGTTGGCTGATTTTTGGAAGGGTGAAACTGCCATATTAGCAGGGGTAGAGCCATGGTTAATGACAGAGACTATAAAACGAAACAAGGCATTGGAAGAAGGTAGGATTAGGGGAGCAGGGAGTAAAAAACAAATCCAGACATTTTTCATGCCATATCCCCATAAGGAGGAAAATGGACAAAAATATGCCATGAATATGATTTCTGCCATTCCCTTTAGTCAAGGTAATTACAAGGGTGAAGACCACACAAAGGCAGTGGCGGAGTTCATTGAATATTTTGCACCAAAGTATTCATTAAGTATAGCGATGATTCCTGGGCTCATACCTGCACAACAAGAACTAACAAGACAGTGGAGCGAAGAAAATGGTCTAGATCCATTCAATAGCAGGGTAGTACAGATATCTGCCATGATGGGATGGCCTAAATCCAGTCGATTTTATTCTGACATGATAACAGAGGAAGAAGCACTACAAAAAGTTCAACCCATATTGGATCAATACTGGTCAGGGGAAGTTGATTTACAAAAATTCTTAGAGAATATATGGGAGCAATAGGTAGCCTTTTGGGGCTACCTTTGATTATTTTCCTTATTTATGGTAGATTTGTATAGAGAAAACTTTAGAGGTGGATGAAATGAACAAAGAAATATATCTAGACAATAGTGCCACAACCTTTATGGACCCACAGATTCTAGATCTTTATTATGAGACCATGAAAAAATACTACGGAAATCCATCATCCCTACATCAGCTTGGGGTTGAAAGTGAAAGAATATTAAAAGAAGCTAAAAGTATTGTGGCCAATACCTTAAAGGTAAAAGCTGAGGAGATTATTTTTACATCAGGGGGTACTGAAAGCAACAACTTAGCTATTCACGGAATTATAAATGCATTGAAAAACAGGGGCAATAAAATAATCACAACTAAAATCGAGCATCCTTCGGTTTTAGAAGTATTTAAATACTATGGATCCATGGGTTTTGATGTGGTATATTTAGATGTTAATAAAGAGGGATTAGTGGATTTAAAGCAATTACAAACCATGGTTTGCAAAGAAACCATTTTGGTTTCTGTCATGGCAGTAAATAATGAGATAGGTACTGTACAGCCATTAGAGGAGATGGGAGAGATTATAAAATCACAAAATCCCCGTTGTATCTTTCATGTGGATGCTGTTCAGGGCTACGGAAAAATTCCCATGGATGTTAAAAAAGGAAACATAGATTTATTATCCCTAAGTAGTCACAAACTCCATGGACCCAAAGGTGTAGGAGTATTGTACATAAAATCCAAGCTTAATTTAGCACCCATGCTTCTAGGTGGGGGTCAACAGCTTGGGATAAGATCAGGTACAGAAAATGTCCCTGCTTTTTACGCCATGGCAAAGGCATGTGAAAAATTATTTAGTTCATTTAACCAAGATGTTGAAAAAATGGCTATACTAAAAAATGACATGATAGATGGCATATCAAATAGTATAAAGGATTGTGTTGTATTAACACCAAAAAAATCAGCGCCACATATCCTAAGCATTGCCTTTAAAGGTATTAAAGGTGAGGTATTGGTTCATTCCTTGGAAAGCAGAGGAATTTTCGTTTCAACGGGGTCTGCATGTTCTTCTAAAAACAAAGGTGTAAGCCATGTGTTAGAAGCCATTGAAGTGTCCAAGGATTATGTGGAAGGGGCCATCCGCATAAGTTTGTCAAGATTTAATACCTCTGAGGAAGTTAGTGAAGCAACCAAAGGGATTATTTTAGCTGTGGAAGAATTGAACTTATTTATGAGATAGGAGAGAAAAGCATGTATGATGTAATACTAATAAGATACGGAGAAATTAGTCTAAAGGGAAAGAACAGAAACTTTTTTGTGCATACGTTGGTTCAACGAATCAAAGAAAATATTGCCCATCTTGCTCCAAGGAAGATAGAGACAAGATATGGAAGGTTATATGTACCCGTAAAAGATGATAGTGAAGAACTAATTGAAGCAATTCAAAAGGTTTTTGGGATAGTTTCCATCAGCCCTGCCATAAGGGTTGATAGGGATGAAGAAAAGATAAAAAAAGGATGTCTAGATGTTTTAGAAAAAGTGGTGGCAGATGGGGTTAATAAAACCTTTAAAGTTGAAACACGGAGGGTGGATAAATCCTTTCCAATAAAATCCATGGAGATGAATAACATCCTAGGTGGAACCATCTTGGACCGATACTCTCCCCAATTAAGTGTTGATATCCATAAACCTCAGATTGAAGTGGGTGTTGAAATCCGTAACGAGGATGTATTTATTTACTGTGAGAGGGTAGCTGGATTTGGAGGATTACCCATTGGTGTAACTGGTAAAGGTTTATGTCTACTTTCAGGTGGAATCGATAGCCCTGTGGCTTTTTGGCTAGCAGCTAAAAGGGGAATACAGGTGGAGGGTTTACATTTTCACAGTTTTCCCTTTACCAGCCAAAGGGCCAAGCAAAAGGTCGATGACCTATGTGTCAAACTTGCCAATTACTGTGGCAAGGTAAAACTACATACGGTACATTTTACGGATATTCAAAAGGAAATAAAAATGAAATGCCCAGAAGAAATGATAATAACCATAATGAGAAGGTTTATGTTTAGAATCGCAGAAAGCTATGCTAAAAAGCGTAATGCTTTAGTTTTAATAACAGGGGAAAATGTAGCCCAGGTTGCCAGTCAAACCTTAGAGAGCATGAGTGTAATAAACCAAGTTGTGGATATACCAGTTATTAGACCACTTATCACCATGGATAAAAGTGAAATCATAGAAAAGGCAAAGACCATAGATACCTTCGAAACCTCAATACTTCCCTATGAAGACTGTTGTACCGTTTTTGTACCGAAACATCCAAAAACAAAACCAACCCTTAAGCAATGTATTGAAGCTGAAAAAGATCTGGATGTGGAGGGGTTAGTTAACCAAGCTGTGGAGAGCATAATTGTTGAGGAGTTTTCAAGGTAGACTATCAAATTTTAACCCAGCCAAACTTGGCTGGGATTCCTTATTATTAAAGTAAAAAGGCAATTAAAAATAAAGGATTTTTTTGTCATTTTCTCGAATATATAACTTTAAGTTTGTTTTTAGGGGGGGGGGGGTGGTTTTGAGTAAAAAAAATAATGAAGCTTTTATATATCTTGTTTTGGTGGTATTGGCTATTGTTATTTTATGGGTTGTTTTAATATTTTTTATCTCCACT
>CAYYRM010000195.1:0-5016 GCA_964474005.1 uncultured Eubacteriales bacterium | reverse complement strand
AACTGAAGAAGCAATTAACCAAAATAATACCAATCAGCCAAAAGTTCGATTTAAAAATCGAACTTTTTGGGCTTTACTTGAAAAGATGTGGCTAAAATCATGGGCCGGTGAACCACCAGATAAGCTCTTGTTTTTTCTTGCAATAACCACATCCATACTTATGGCTTTTCCATTGGTTTATGTGGTTTGGAGATCTATGTTTGCGGGAATTGATAGATGGGCTCGGCTGTGGGACACAAGGATTCCAATGATAATGAAAAACACATTAAGTCTTAGTTTTGTGGTTACTTTTTTGGCCACAAGTTTGGGGGTGTCTTTGGCTTTCTTGGTGGAAAGATGTAATGTAGTTGGAAGGAATCTTTGGAAATGGATTTTAGCCTTGCCACTGGTGATCCCCCCATATGTTGGTGCTGTAACATATATAATAATTTTAGGACCTAGGGGATGGTTATTTCATTGGCTAGGAAGAACCCCTATTAATTTATACTCTTTTTGGGGAACCGTTTTTGTTCTAACAATGTTTACCTACCCTTACGTCTTTCTAATAACATCCTCCTCCTTAAAGAGAATGAATGGAAGCTATGAAGCTGCAGCCAGATCCCTTGGTGTTAATGGCTGGGGAATTTTATGGAAAGTAACACTTCCCCTTCTTAGGCCTGCCATAGGGGCTGGAGCAATACTTATAGCCCTATATGTACTCTCGGATTTTGGTGCCATAGCAATGTTGAGATACACAACATTTACCTCAGCTATTTATTATCAAATGGGTAGTTATGACAATGTTTCAGCAACGGTCCTTAGCTTGGTCTTAATTGTTTTAACCATAGGAATCCTCTATTTGGAATCCTTAACTAAACGCAAGGGAAAGTACTTTCAAATGTCTAGCACATTTAAAAGGATAGAACCTATTCAACTTAGATGGCTTCAGATTCCAGCTATTATATTTATTTCTATTATTTTTATGGTATCTTTTTTACTGCCATTAATTGTACTTATTTATTGGTCAATACAGGGAATAGCTTTAGGTGCACTAAATCAAAGGTTTTGGATTCATGCATTTAATAGTATTAAAGTAGCGTCAATGGCTTCAGTTATCTGTATGATTATTTCATTACCAATTGTATATCTAAAATCTAGATACTCCTCGAACTTTACCCTTGTTGTTGATAAACTAAGTTATTCAGGATATTCTTTGCCTGGCGTTATTGTGGCCTTGGGTATTATTTTTGTTTTTAATAACTACATTCCTTGGTTATACAACACCTATTTCTTAATCAGTATAGCCTATGTCATAAGATTTTTACCTCAGTCTTTGCAAGCTGGGGAGTCAGCACTGAGTTTAGTGTCACCTCGCATAGACGAAGGAGCCAGGAGTTTGGGTTATTCACCTTGGACGGTTTTACAAAGGGTCATAATTCCTCTAATTACCCCCAGTATTTTAGCAGGGGGGGCCATGGTGTTTGTAAGCTCTATTAAGGAGTTACCAGCTACACTTTTACTAAGACCACCAGGTTACGATACTTTGGCAGTGAGGGTATGGGTAGAAACCAGTGAAGCTGTATATCATATGGCTGCACCCGCTGCACTTTTAATTATTTTAGTGTCAATAATTCCTCTCAAATGGATGCTCAACAAATACTAGGGGGTTATCTAATGAATGAAATTGAACTGATAAATATAAGTAAAACATATACTGGCA
The DNA here is from genome assembly GCA_964474005.1 of uncultured Eubacteriales bacterium. Lineage (GTDB taxonomy): Bacteria > Bacillota > Proteinivoracia > Proteinivoracales > Proteinivoracaceae > Alkalicella. The sequence continues at coordinate 3,317 of CAYYRM010000195.1, read as the reverse complement.
ACAGCACAGCAGCAGTTAAAGATTTTTCTTTAGTTTTAAAAGAAGGGGAAATAGCTACACTTTTAGGACCAAGTGGTTGTGGGAAGACCACTACTTTAAGGATTATGGCAGGATTTGAGCGCCCTGATAGTGGAATTATTAAGATTGGAGAAAAGGTCGTTTTTGAAAAAAATCATTGGATTCCTCCAGAAAGAAGAAACATTGGCATGGTGTTTCAGGATTATGCATTGTTTCCACATCTAAACGTTTTTAATAATGTGGGATTTGGTTATAACAAAAGGGATAAAAGAATGAGAATACAAGAAGTATTAGAACTTGTGGGGTTATTGGGTTTTGAAAAGAGATATCCCCATGAACTATCAGGGGGGCAACAACAAAGAGTAGCCATCGCCAGGGCCCTTACAAGGAGACCCGTGGTTGTTTTGTTGGATGAACCATTTAGTAACCTAGATGCAGATTTGCGTATATGCATGCGAGTGGATGTAAAAAGGATAATCAAAGAAGCTGGAGCCACTGCTGTATTTGTTAGCCATGACCAGAAAGATGCACTGGCTATTTCAGATAAAATAGTGGTAATTAAAGAAGGAAGAATTCAACAGGTAGGATCACCTAAAGAAATATATCAAAACCCTAAAAATAGCTATGTTGCAACATTTGTAGGTCAAACCAACCTAATAACAGGTGAAATCATCGATAAAAACAGGGTAATCACAGGGCTAGGGGAAATTAAATTAGAAAATGATCATCAATTTTCAAGTGGGGATAAAGTTAAAGTATCAATTAGACCCGATAGTTTTGCCGTAGATACCGAAGGTGACATAGAGGGAAAACTTATATCCACCGTTTATGGTGGTGACATTATTGATACTGTCATCGAGATAAATAATCCTAGTAAGCAAAAAATCATGTTAAATCTTAAACCAGATCAGGGTTACACGCTGGGTGATACAATTAAATTAAAGATATTGCCAAAATTTGTGGCTGTACTTTCAAGTTGATGTATCATAAAATTAAATCACTAAGAATATTAGTATTTATATTTTCTCCATAAAAACCCATGGATCTAATTCCATGGGTTTTTATGTTTAAAATCCTACAATAAAAAAAATACTAAGATTATGAAGTTAAAATCTCGACTAATATTAAATTTTAGTTTAGAATATATATTATACAATTTAGCAAATTAACTTATTAACTGTGTGAGGAGGATTTTGTTGATGTTGGAAGTAAAATTAATTGTACCTAATAAGACAGGCTTGCATGCTAGACCTGCAGCGTTGCTTGTTCAAACCGCTTCAAAGTTTAGCTCTGATATAACAATTGTTAAGGGAGATACAGAGGTAAATGCAAAAAGTATCATGGGGATTATGGCTCTAGGTGCTCATCAGGGTCAAGAGTTGACCTTTAAAATAAATGGTGCGGATGAAAGTGAAGCGCTAACAGCAATTGAAGAATTGTTTAAAAATAATTTTGGTGAATAGGAAGTGATTTTAATGCTAAAAGGTATTGGAGCCTCAAAGGGTATTGCAATGGCACCTGCTTTAGTGCTAAAGGAAGAGAACATTGTAATTCCAGATCAGACAATTGAAAATGTGGACACTGAAATTCAACGGTTTCAAGAGGCAGTTGCACAATCAAAAACACAATTAGAGAAAATAAAAGTTATGGCTGAAGAGAAGATGGGTAAGGACAAAGCTGAAATTTTTGGTGCCCACTTACTGGTTTTAGCTGACCCTGAACTGATAAATACCGTGGAAAATGGTATTAAGTCTGAAAAGAAAAATGCTGAGTTAGTTCTTAATAGAACCATAAACACCTTTGTTCAATTATTCGAATCCATGGATAACGAATACATGAAGGAAAGAGCCGCTGACATTAAAGATGTTGGTAGTAGGGTACTTAAAAACCTTCTTGGTATTGAAATGGTTAACATAAGCCAACTAGATCAAGAGGTGATCATCGTTGCCCATGACTTAGCACCATCTGATACAGCACAAATGGATAAAGAAAAGGTATTAGGTTTTGTCACAGATATTGGTGGTAGAACGTCACATACTGCCATTATGGCAAGAAGTTTAGAAATCCCTGCAGTTGTTGGCTTAGGAAACATTACCACAACCGTAGAAAACGGGGATTTTTTAGTAATAAATGGAGAAGCTGGGGAGGTAATTATAAATCCAGAGGAATCTGTAATAGCTCAGTATAAAGAAGAGCAAAGAAAATATATTGAGTATAGAAACAAGTTACTTAGGTTAAAGGACCAAGCCACTGAGACCCAAGATGGCAAGCACGTTGAGCTTGGAGCTAATATAGGAACTCCAAAAGATTTAAAAGGTGTGCTAAACAACGGTGCAGAGTGTATAGGTCTATATAGAACAGAATTTTTATACATGGACAGAACAACACTTCCCACTGAAGATGAGCAATTTGAGGCATACAAGGCTGTTTTAGAAGGAATGGAAGGAAAACCTGTGGTTATCAGAACCTTAGATATCGGTGGAGATAAAGAAATTCCATATCTTAACCTTCCTAAAGAAATGAATCCTTTCTTAGGTTACAGAGCCCTAAGGATTTGTCTTGATAGAACAGATATCTTCAAGACACAGCTAAGGGCACTTTTAAGGGCTTCAGTATATGGAAATCTAAAAATCATGTACCCAATGGTTTCAGCCATCGATGAAGTAAGGAAGGCAAATGCCATATTAGATGAAGTTAGAAAAGAGTTAGATGCAGAAGGCATAGATTACAGCAAGGACTTTGAAGTGGGAATCATGATAGAGATTCCAACCGCTGCCCTTACCAGTGACATCTTAGCCAAAGAAGTTGATTTCTTCAGTATTGGTACAAATGACCTGATTCAATATTCCACAGCCGTTGATAGAATGAACCAAAACATCGCACACCTATATACCCCATATCATCCAGGGGTAATTAGAATGATTAAAATGGTTATTGAAAACGGTCATAAAGAAGGAATCTGGACAGGTATGTGTGGTGAAGCAGCTGGTGAATTACCCCTTATCCCACTATTATTAGGTCTTGGCTTGGATGAATTCTCAATGAGTGCCACATCAATCCTTCCAGCCAGGGAGCTTATCTCATCACTAACAACCCAAAAGGCACAAGAAGCAAAACCATAACCAACACGATTGTCCTAAACCTTTTCATAGATCCTCCTGAAGTGTTCATAACACTCTTTCTTTTTTTTCTGCAGAGAGTAATCGAACTTCTCCGCAGGCTTCAACTTTTTTTACTTGGTGCCTCACCCAAGAAATTTCATCATTTCAGATCACAGTAGAATTTATAGGCTTGAGCCG
>CAYYRM010000194.1:0-5096 GCA_964474005.1 uncultured Eubacteriales bacterium | reverse complement strand
TGAGGATGATGGACTTTTGCAGTAACGACGAAGATGGAGGTTTTTCAGCGGTCTTTTTTTGCCTTGGTTTTTGTTTTACTTCTACAATTATTTCACAATCATATAATGTTTATATCTATAAAAAATGAAATTATAGTAAAATCAAGCAGGAATTTTAAGACAATACATAGAATTTATATAAAATATAGATTATTTTATATTGCCGTAAAATGTTTAGTGCTTTTACGTGCTAAAACAACACAAAAAAAGAAAACTTTAAAGGGGAGGTTGCAAATATGAGAATTGTGGAACATCCAATTAAGGATTTTGAAAGGGGCAAGAAAATACTATTTACATTTAATCAGCAAGAAATTGAAGCATATGAAGGTGAAACCATAATGGCAGCTTTACATGCAGCAGGGATAAAAGCACTAAATAAAAGCAAAAGGCATGATCGTTTTAGGGGGCTTTTTTGTGCCATAGGAAAATGTTCATCCTGTTTGATGACAGTGAATGGTATACAAAATATAGCAATTTGCATAACCAAAGTAGAGCCCAATATGGTGGTGGAAAGTACTTTAGGGGGTGGCCAGTAAATGAAAGAGATAGATGTTCTTATAATTGGAGGCGGACCTGCGGGAATAAATGCCGCTGAAGTGTTAGGAAATTTGAATTATAACGTATTACTGGTTGATGAAGGAGAGACCTTAGGTGGTCAGTTATTAAAACAGACCCATAAATTTTTCGGGTCAAAGGAACATTATGCAGGGTCAAGGGGTATTGATATCCCAAGTAAATTCAGCCTTAACAATGTAGAGGTTCTCTTAAATTCAACTGTTTTAGGCCTTTATAACGATGGAGTAGCTTCATTGGTAACTGATGAAACACAATACTCAAAAATAAAAGCTAAGGGTGTCATAGTGGCAACGGGAGCTCAAGAAAAGTTTTTACCTTTTCCTGGAAACGATTTACCAGGAGTTTATGGAGCTGGAGCTGTACAGACACTGATGAATAAAGAAGGAATTCTACCTGGGAAAAAAGTGTTAATGATAGGTGCAGGAAATATAGGAATTATTGTAAGCTATCAACTTCTGCAGGCAGGGGTAGATGTGGTGGCAGTTCTAGAAGCTTCACCTAAGATTGGTGGATACTTGGTACACGCTTCAAAAATCGCTAGGGCTGGAGTTCCTATTTTGACAGGTCATACAATACTATCTGCCTTAGGTGAAAAAGAAGTAACAGGTGCAGAAATAGCCCAATTAGATGAGAATTGGAATGTTATTCCTGGAACAAAACAGATTTTAGATGTGGATACCATTTGTCTTTCAGTGGGGTTGACCCCTGTTAACGACCTTCTATGGCAAAGGGAATGTGAAATGATTTATGTACCTGAGCTGGGAGGATTTGTGCCAACAAGAAATCAAACTCTGGAGACAAGTATTAAAAATATTTTTGTGGCAGGGGACGTTTGTGGTGTGGAAGAGGCAAGCAGTGCTATGGTGGAAGGAAAATTAGCTGGTCTAGCCTTGGCAAAAAACTTAGGTAGCAACAATCTAGATGAAGAAATTAATGAAACTTTAAAGAGTTTAGAGACCCTACGTAGTGGTGATGTAGGAATTAAAATAAGAAGTGGTTTAGATAAGTTGGGGGTGAAGTAGATGCTAGTAACAAAAGGAATTGCCACTGAGGAGGATTTAAAAAAAGTATTACCATCACAAGAGAGAATGGCCCAAGGACCTGTGGCCATATTTGAGTGTTTTCAAGAAATTCCCTGTAACCCCTGTGAGAGTTCATGCTTTAGGGGCGCAGTAAAGATAGGTGAAGATATAAACCATGTTCCCGTAGTGGACCATAATATATGTAATGGTTGTACCAACTGTGTCAGTGCATGCCCAGGTCTTGCTATATTTATTGTAGATAACAGCGGAGAATTTGGTAAACTTACAATTCCTTATGAGTTTTCTCCCTTACCCAAAGAAGGGGATATGGTACTTGGGCTTGATCGTTCTGGTTTACCTGTTTCTGAATGTAAGGTTATTAAGGTTAGAAACAACGAAAGACTAGACAAAACAGCACTTATAACCCTTGAATTAAGCAAAGATAAGGTGAATCAAGTGCGGTTTATCAAGGCTAAGGGGTGTTAATTATGGATGATAAAATAATAATCTGTCGTTGTGAAGATATAACCGTGGGAGAGATAAAAAAACTTGTTAATATGGGTATTGATACCATTGAAGAGTTAAAAAGGGTAACCCGATGTGGCATGGGTTCATGCCAAGGAAGGACCTGTCAGGGACTGTTGCAAAGCACATTGAGCAAACTGACTGGTAAACCACCGGAGGAAATTAAACCCCACAGATTTAGACCTCCATCAAAACCAGTTTTTTTAGGAGTTTTTGGAGGTGAAAATGATGAAGAATAATGCCAATGTAGTTATTGTGGGTGGGGGAATAATCGGTTGCTCCATAGCCTATTACCTTGCAAAAAGCGGTGTTGAGGATATAGTGGTAATAGAAAAAGATTATTTGTCAGCGGGATCCACAGGGAGATGTGGAGCTGGGGTTAGGCATCAGTGGGGTTTAGAAATGAACATCCTTTTAGCTAAAGATAGTATAGCAGAGTTTGAAAGGCTAAATGATGAGATACCCACAGAGTTTGATATTGACTTTAAACAAAAGGGATATTTGATGCTGGCGTATAGTGACAAGGTTGTGGATCAGTACAAGAGAAATATAAAGCTACAAAAGTCTTTGGGTGTAGATGTAAACTTACTTACTCCCAAAGAGGCAAAGGAAATAGTCCCACACCTTAATATAGACGGGCTACAAGCTGCTACCTTTTGCCCGAAGGATGGGCATATAAACCCATTCATAGCTACTTTAGTTTATGCCATTGGAGCTGAAAGGCTTGGGGTCAAGTTTCATAAATATATCGAAGTTATTGATGTGGAAGTTAAGGAAGATATGGTAAAATCTGTTCTTACCACAAAGGGCAAAATTGAAACCAACTACTTGATTAACGCCGCTGGACCTTACTCTCAATTCCTAGCGGAAATGGCAGGGGTAAAGCTTCCAATCTATTCTGAGCGTCACCAAATCCTTGTGACTCAACCAGTGAAGTATATCCAAGATCCCATGGTGATTTCCTTAGAACACGGCTTTTATTGCCAGCAAGTGCCCCATGGTAGTTTTATAATGGGTTTTGGTGATCCCAATGAACTAAAGGGAACTGATATATCATCTAGTTGGAATTTCATGGAGGAAATGGCCCATAAGGTTACCCCAGTATTACCAGTGCTGAAAGAATTTAAAGTTGTGAGACAATGGTCTGGATTATATAACATGTCCCCTGATGCACAGCCAATATTGGGGAACACTGAGCAAGTAAAGAATATGTACTCTGCCGTGGGATTTAGTGGGCATGGGTTTATGTTGGCACCTTCTGTGGCTAAGCTTACTGCTCAGATGATAAATAACCAGCCACTATCCATTGATGTAAGTGTATTGAACTTAAAGCGCTTTGAAGAAGGTAAATTAATTAAAGAGCCTTCCGTTGTTTAGTTGACTTATAGGTAAAAATTAGTTATAATATATTTCAACTAAATATTAAAAAAGCTAAGATTAGGAGTAGTAGGTATCTTTACTTTGGTTCAGAGAGGGAAACACCTAAGCTGAAAGTTTCCTCCAAAGGAGTATCGAAGTCGCCTATAAGCTATTTACCTGAAAGTAAGTAGGGTAAATCGGTTAAAACCGTTATTTAAATTAAGTGCCGAATTACGATTCGGAAATTAGGTGGTACCACGGAATATAAACCCTTTCGTCCTAAATGGATGAAAGGGTTATTTTTATTAAATTTTAAAGGAGGCCAAAAAAATGGAAAAGGTTTATAACCCCGCAGAGTTTGAAGACAAATGGTATAAAACATGGATGGAAAAGGACTTGTTCAGGCCATCTGGTGATAAAAATAAGGAGAGCTTTACCATAGTGATTCCACCCCCAAATGTCACAGGAGCACTACACATGGGCCATGCATTGGACAATACTTTACAAGATATCTTAATCCGCTGGAAAAGAATGCAAGGTTACGACACCCTGTGGGTTCCAGGTACTGACCATGCGGGAATAGCCACACAAATCAAGGTAGAAGAACATCTAAAAAAAGAAGAAAATAAATCAAGACATGACCTAGGTCGTGAGGATTTCTTAGAATTGGTTTGGAAATGGAAGGGTGAGTATCACCATAGGATAACATCTCAGCTGAAAAAACTTGGGGTTTCTTGTGATTGGTCAAGGGAGAGGTTCACCCTAGATGAAGGATGCTCCCACGCGGTAAAAACAGTTTTTGTGGAGCTTTATAAAAGGGGACTAATATATAGGGGTAAATATATTATCAACTGGTGCCCTCGCTGTCAAACAGCCCTTTCTGATATAGAGGTAGAGCACATAGAAAAACAAGGTAATTTATGGCATATAAAATACCCATTAGAAGATGGGTCTGATTATTTAGTTGTTGCAACCACTCGCCCAGAAACCATGCTTGGGGATACTGCAGTGGCAGTAAACCCAAAGGATGAAAGGTATAAACAATTAATTGGAAAGAGCATTAAACTGCCAGTAACAGGAAGGATTATTCCCATTGTAGCTGACGAGTTTGTAGAACAAGACTTTGGTACTGGTGCTGTAAAGGTTACACCTGCCCATGACCCCAACGATTTTGAAATAGGAAAACGTCATGACCTTCAATCAGTAGTAGTAATAGATGAAAGTGGTGTAATGACAAAAGAAGCCCTTCATTATCAAGGCATGGATAGGTTTGAATGCCGTAAAAACTTAGTGAAAGAGCTAGAGAATCTAGGATTTTTAGAAAAAATAGAAGAACACACCCATAGTGTTGGTCACTGTGAGAGATGCTCCACCGTGGTAGAACCATATTATTCAGATCAATGGTTTGTTAAAATGAAGCCATTGGCCCAGCCTGCCATTGAAAAGGTTAAAGAAGGGGACATTAGTTTTATCCCTGAAAGATTCGCAAAAATTTACCTCAATTGGGTAGAAAATGTAAGGGATTGGTGTATCTCAAGGCAGATCTGGTGGGGCCATAGGATCCCCATTTGGTAT
>CAYYRM010000193.1:0-5126 GCA_964474005.1 uncultured Eubacteriales bacterium | reverse complement strand
GTTCATATTCTCCTGGGGCTTGAACTATCACAGGGTAGCCTTTGGCACCATGGCAAGCTATGATACCAGCCCTTATGAATTAAAGGAATTGATACAAGTGGCTGAGCACCTGATAAATCAATCAAATCAACTTAGGGAAAAGGTAAAGGAGAACGAAGCGGGAATAATGGTTTTAGACGGCAGCATCTTTAACACCCTAAGGAGGGCACCCTTGGGCTATGATGAAGCAGCCAAATACTACCCCCAGCTAGGTGGCAGGTATGGTAAGCCCAAGGCAGTGGTTTTATCAAAACTCATGTCCTATTCTGGTATTTGGGGAGTTTATTTTCCCTACACTTCAGAGGCCAATGTAAATATATCAATCCCCCAATCCATGATACCAGCCACCACTTTACACGAGATGGCACATCAAAGGGGTTTTGCCAGGGAAGATGAAGCAGACTTTATAGCATATCTAACAGCAGTTGCCCATCCAGATGTGGATTTTAATTACTCCGGTAACCTAATGGCCCTTCGCCATGTCATGAGTGCTATTGCCAGGACAGATAGAGAAATTTTTAGTGAGTTAGCTCAAACCTATGGAGATGGTGTAAAAAGAGATATGAATTATATCTCTTTTTACATTAGAGAGCACCAAGGAATCATAAGTGATATATCCTCACAAATTAACAACACCTATCTAAAAGCCAATGCTCAAAAGGATGGAGTCCTAAGCTATGGTAGAATGATAGACTTGCTTGTGGCCCATCACAGACAATAAGCTAACCCCCAGAATCCTTAATGGTTTCTGGGGGTTAATTATTTTAATCTAAGTTTTTAAAATAATCTTGAAAGATAAAATAGGAATCTTTAAGCCTTTCTTTATATTGAGGAACTTCCCAGTTATCCCATGAAAAAGTAGCCATTTTATCCTCTGTAATGTCTTTAGGGAAGCTATCGGTAATGGATCCATTATCACCCACTACCACCCCCACATGTATTCCACCAATGGACATGAAGCTTTTTATCCCTGATTGCCAAATATCACCCATAATTTCTTTGTCGCTGGGGTCTTTGACATTTAGTAAGAGCCAAGGAATTCTAATCTCCACAACCCCTTGTTCATAGTCAACCATATAATCAAACATGGAATCATATAGATTGTCATTATTATCCCCTACCCGCTTTAAAAGGCCAGTTTCATAATAGGTAAATGGAATATTTTCCCCTGTTGAAGGAATTGTCATGGGTCTAGTTAGCACTAACCTTATGGGATTAAATACCCCTGTGTTTTTTTGTAGCCTTGTTCGCTGATTTAGATACCCTTGTAAAAATCCATTTTGATAATAAAATGAATCATAGTATTGGTCTATCCAAACCCTACTATTACCTTTTTGTGCAGATATCTGGATCACGAAGTCAATTCCTTGATTTAACTTACTGTTGAAAAATGGAGTAGTTGTATTACCTTGATTCTGTATGGTATCTAATAGGATGAATGTATCCATTTCCCCCATGGCTTTTTGTTTACTTCCTTCATTATATTCAACCCTATAATACAAATAAGTCTCATCATAATCCATGTAAAGGGCTTTTAATGCGCCATTCCCCTCATAGATTGGAGTTATCCCTTCCCATTTATCCTTCTTTCCATCTATCAACATCTTATGTCTGTCAAAACTCAGTAGACCAAAACGTTGTTCATTGGTTTGTACATTTGACCAGTAAGGTCTACCATCTGGATTATCCAAATCCATGGTATTCCATGTTCTTTTAAACCACTCATCCTGCCAAGTGAACAATAAACCACCTAAAGCTCCCTGATGAACAATATCATCAAATAAATGTGTACCAATTTCACCTTGGCTTTTTTCAGTATGTCCCCCTTGATTCCAGCCAAAGGAGTTTTCATGGGTTAATCCCCTTGATGAAGGTACCCCAAACTCAGCAATCAGCACAGGGATTTCATGGGCATCGATTAAGTCCCTTAGGTAACCAGCATAGTTGTTTTTTTCACCCCTATGGTCAATAAAATCCAAGTACCGCTGTTCGTAATTCATAAACTCAGGATAATAGGGATAAACATGGTAGCTGGCAAAATACCCAGCCCTAAAGTTATCTTTAACCTTAATTTTATTAGGGTCTACCCCCACAAGGTCTTCTTCCATAAGGGGCTCTGACGGATGTTCTAGAAGATCTGTTGTTGGCCAATTAGTAAAACTTATTGGCCTTTGCCAATTATAGTTTTCCATCTCATAGGTGATTAAGAAATCCAGTCTTTGGGCCAACCATTTTTCAAATGCTTCGGAGTCCTCTGTATATAAGTAATTACCTTGAAATTCAGGAAGGTTTTTATGTTTTTCATTGGTACCTTCAACTGTGAGGGGATACCATTCTATTCCAATAATCCATCCCAAAACATATGGTGAAACATCATAGGTATATTCACCATATGCATGGCCTGGCCTAAACTCAATACTAGCATTACCATGAATTACATTTATAACATCTCTCATTTCATTTTCAAAGGGCACAACGTTCTTTTCGTGGAACGCGTCCAAAGTCTCTTCTAAGCCCTCTTCCTCAATCCAGATTCCATGGAAAACATATAAAGGATCATCTGCATGCCGATTGTATAACCACAATGCCTTGTAAAACTCAGGGGGATGTATGGTGTAAACCCTTATGGTATTGGCACCCATCTGTCCTATCTGTTGCATCCATCTATAATACTCACCAAAGGATATGGCCCCTTCCCCTGGCCATGCCCCTGGCTTGGCCATACCCATATTAACACCTTTTATAAGCATATCCTCCCATGAGCCATCCACATATACCTGAAAGCGGTTCCCAGATATAGTAACTTTTGAAAATATATTGTCCTTCTCAAAGACTTCCACATCAAAAACTTCGCTGTTTTTAATATCTTTTGCTTCCGCCAAAATACTTTCTAGCATTGGGATATAAACTTTATTATAGAACTTCTGTCCTGTGTCCCTTTGTAAGAAGGTAAAAGCGTTCGTCAATTTATGAAGGCCCTTGTACCTAGAAAATCTCGGGGTTTCACCCATATCCGCAAAATCACCTGCGAAGTAGTATGCAGGGGTCCCAAAATATTGAGATCTGGTTACAGCAGGGAAGACATAGGGCAAGCCAAAGGATTCAAGCTTTTCTTTTCCCTCATCGGTTAAATCTAAGTTGTACATAGCTAAAACCTGCCCAGCCTCAACATTTATCACATCAAACCAGTAATTGTATTTGGCAGATCCCTTAGTTCCAAAATGCTTTACCCCTTCTTCTGTGAAGGAAAAATTCATACCTTTTTTACCAACATCCTTACCTTGTACCAAAACCATAATGGTGTCATCTTCCTTGACAAACACATATCCTTCACCCTTAAAATCCCAAGGAGCATTGTACTGGCTCTCATAATTGGCAATCATCCAAGGGGTTATTTCATCAGTTACTTTAGGGTCTAATTCTTGAAAAAACCTACCTATCCAACCAGACCAGCTAATTCCCAATAATTCAGTGAGATTTTGCTGAGCTTCCTTTGAAGTGGGGCTACCAAAGCTGTTGAATTCGGCAACAAAGGGAATTCTATCCTTAAAAATCCGTTCCCTTATGGCTGCTATTTCTTCTACGGTAATGCCCCCATATATTAGTTCGGACCGCTCCCCTAATATTTTATCTTGGTAAAATTCTTCCTCATACACCCCATAGGTGTCAGCCATATAGATCAAATCATAGCCCCTATTAAGGCTGGAGACTATATCCCTAATCTCATATTTTTGGTTTTCCTTTGGTACAAACCCAACATAATCAGTCTCTAAATTATAATCAGTGCCATCGGATTTTTGTACTTTAAAATAATTCAATCCCCAGATAAGTCCCTTATGTTCACGGTATGTGAAATCAGGGACCGTTTTGTTTATAATCAATACATCTAGCTCAGTTATAGGTGTAACATGCCAACTTATCATAGGGAATAACCCTAAAAAAATCAATCCAATAAAAACAACTATGGTTATTTTACTTTTCATAAAAATCCTCCTAGATAAACCCATTGGTATAGGACTTAAGTCCTTTTATGCTAGTATAATTCGCCAAAATCCCCTAATTTCCTTTAATAAAAACAAAAAAAACCTCACAAAATGTGAGGCGAAAAAACTATAAGTTTTTTAAGTCAGCTATAAATCCATCCACGGCCTCTGGCTTTGTGGCCCATGAAGTTACTAGCCTTATGGATGAGTGTAGTTCATCCTCCTTTGCCCAAATATAAAAAGGATATTTGCCAATAAGCTTATTTATTACAGCATTGGGTAAAATGGGGAATATCTGATTAGAAGTGGATTTTGTTAAGAATTTATACCCCATTTCCTCCATGGCAGCACTTAGCTTATTTGCCATTTCATTGGCATGGTTAGCAAGTTGGAAAAATAAATCATCTTTAAACAACTCCAAAAATTGAATACCCAAGAGTCTTCCTTTCCCCAGCATTGCCCCCCTTTGTTTTAGATGGAATCTAAAATTCTTTTTCAGTTCAGGGTTAAGTATGACAATGGCTTCACCCAAAAGGGCACCATTTTTGGTCCCACCTATATAGAATACATCTAATAGCTTTGCTAAGTCTTCTAGGGTTAAATCATTTTCCTTTGAGCAAAGGGCAGAACCCAGTCTTGCACCATCCATAAATAACAATAAATCATTGGCTCTACAAAACTTGGACAGCTCTTCTAGTTCCTCTTTGCCATATATGGTGCCAATCTCTGTGGTGTTGGATATATATACAAGCCTTGGTTTAACCATGTGTTCATCCACATGGAAATCAAGGACTTCCTTCACACCTTTAGGTGTGAGTTTTCCATCGCTACTGGCCACAATATTAACCTTATGTCCCGTGGCTTCTATGGCACCTGTTTCATGGACATTGATATGCCCTGTATTGGCTGATATTACAGACTCATAGGGTCTTAATATGGAAGAGATTACAATTAGGTTGGCTTGGGTTCCTCCTGATACAAAATGTATATCTGCATCGGGGTTATTAAGTTTACCCTTTATAATTTGTGCTGCTTCTTTACAATACTCATCATCACCATATCCCTCTTGTTGTGCCAAGTTAGTCCTAACAAGGGCATCTAAAA
>CAYYRM010000192.1:0-5152 GCA_964474005.1 uncultured Eubacteriales bacterium | reverse complement strand
CCATCATCTGCAAGTACAATCCCCATACCTTCAACAGGGGAGCCATCCTTTACCCTAGAGGCTATCTCACCTAAAACCCCATGAATTTCCTCTTCCCTTGTTACCCCTTTACTGACAGAGATCTTAGGGTTTCTCGGTTCTGAAACAATTGCTTCTTCCATGGAAAATCCTAATTCCTTTAAATCATAGATGGTTTGGGAAACAATTTCACAATCCTTTATAAAAGGCAAATAAATGGTTACTGAAACGCCATGGTCTTTAAGGCATTTTAGCATATTGTATTGCAAAGGATTAAAATCCATGTATCCATCAATGACCACTTGGCGTAGTGGAAGCTGAATATCCACTATATTTAAAGCCTCTTGAAACCTATTTTCTGGATCTAGTAGGCGTTTTTCCTTAACCCATTCTTCCTCATAACGAAGTAAGGCAGGTTTTAGGTTTTGTAACCCTGATGGCAAATCATCTAGGGTAAGACCCAGACGTTTTAACTGACCATAGGTTTGGGAGTATGCTTTAGCCTTGTATGGATTCTGGTGTGTTTCTTTGTTTTCCCAGCTGTTAAGAAGTTGTTGAAAAAATAAATCCCGCTCACTTTCAGTTACTGGGACGTATTTTACATTCCCTTTATTTAATATTAAATCCGCCAAATCGTCAAAGGTTTTAAATGCAAGTCCAGGTTGCCTTCTACGGGCACTTTGTAGCCATTTATTTGAGGGCAAAAGGTAATAAATTTGATAGTCTAACCTCTTTTGCTTTGTGTAATAGTTATTTAAACGTCTCTTACTGGCAGTTTCCGTCAGGGAAGATAAAACCACTTTAAACTCAGCCAATGATAGCACCCCTTTTCATATTCATAAGAGTTTCATAAATTTGTAAAGTAAACAACAAAAGAATTCACTAAGTATATTTCAATACAAAACCTGTGAAATCCTTTAATATATTAGCAAAATTATAACCCAGTGCTGTGACAACACTATGTCACACCACTGGGTTATTTTTAAAAAAATAAAATCAGAGACCTGTTTTGCCAAACTGCCAACCAAATATCCAACTCCACAGTACATCCATATACCAGCGTAGCCCATGGTTTACCTTGGCGATTGGTTAGGCAATCCAACTGGGGTCTTGTGCAAGGCTAAAGCCTTGCCTACATTTATGGGGATAAGAGAATCGAATCGAAGACTCTCCCCACTCTATCTTCTTTTTACTCAGAAAGCGAAGCTTTCCTACTCAGTGAGCTCTATGCTCACCTACTCACAGCCCTATGGGCTGCTACTCAGAGAATCGAAGATTCTCCTAATCCGCCTTTAATCTTTCTGCAAGCCTTGTATTCCTCTTTGTTATTTTGTCATTTCTAACTGCCATGCCCATGGCTTTTTTTGTTCCCACCAGTACCATTATTTTTTTTGCCCTGGTTACACAGGTGTATAGTAGATTACGTTGTAACATCATATAGTGCTGCATTGTAAAGGGTGCCACCACTATTTTATACTCACTTCCCTGACTTTTATGGACCGTTGTGGCATAAGCCAGTACCACCTCATCTAGTTCTGTGGAGTCATAGTCCACCTCTGTTTCGTCAAAGGTAATAACCAAGGTTTTATCTTCTGGGTCTATCTTTGTGATCCGTCCTATATCCCCATTAAAGACGTTTTTGTCATAGTTGTTCTTTATCTGCATTACCTTGTCACCTAACTTGTAAACTGTCCCACCGTATTTAATGGAAACTTGGGATTTATTTAAGGCTTCCTGCAGTACAGAATTTAAATTCACAGCTCCCGTCTCTCCCCTTTGCATGGGGCAAAGGACTTGAATATCATTTACTGGATCTACTTTATAATAGTTGGGCAGGCGAGATGTACACAATCCCTTTATTTGTTCCACAATCTTTGCAGGGTCTTCCTCCTCAATGTAAAAGAAATCAGAATCCCGCTTGGTTTTTAACTCTGGGAACTCTCCTTTATTTATTTTGTGTGCATTGGTAATAATGGCACTTCCCAAGGCCTGCCTAAATATCCTAGTGAGTTTTACCACATCCACTACCTCTGAAGCAATTATGTCCTTTAATACATTTCCAGCCCCCACCGAAGGAAGCTGATCCACGTCACCAACCAAAATTACCACAGCATCTTTAGATACTGCTTTAAGTAAATTATACATTAAATTTATATCCACCATGGATGTTTCATCTACAATCAATACATCACATATTAAAGGGTTTTCCTCATTTTTCGTATAACCATCATTGGGTTTAAACTCCAACAGTCGATGTATGGTCTTTGATTCTTTGCCAGTGGTTTCAGACATTCGTTTAGCAGCCCTACCCGTAGGAGCAGCCAGTAATACCTTTGCCCCCAATGACTCAAAAGCCTTAATAATAGCCAAGGTGGTTGTGGTTTTGCCCGTTCCTGGCCCCCCTGTCAAAACCATAAACTTAGAATTTATGGCTGTGTGTATTGCTTGCTTTTGGACTTCATCATAAGTGATGTTGTGCTCTTTTTCAATTCTTTCAATTAACTCTCCAGTATCCCCTTTAGCATATGGGCTGATCACTTCCAAACTCTCCTTAATCTTCCTAGCTGCCCCAACCTCGCTATAATAAAGGGCAGGTACATAGATAATATCTTCAGCTTCCAGTATGATTTTTCTCTCATCCACCATTATTGGTATAGCTTGGGTGATAATTTCTTTTTCAACCTCTAAGATTCCCTCTGCCTTTTCCACCAATTGGTCTTTAGTGGCGAAGCAATGTCCTTCATTGGAAAGCTCATTTAGCACATATACTAATCCAGAGCTTAGGCGGGCATGGGAATTTTTATCATAGCCCATTTGCTGAGCTATTTTATCAGCTGTCCTAAAGCCAATACCCCAAATATCATCAGCCAAGCGATAAGGATTTGATTTCACTATATCTATGCTTTCATTTCCATAAGTTTTATAAATTTTTACTGCGTAGGCAGTGGAAACCCCATTGCTTTGCAAAAATAGCATGACATTTTTAATTTCCTTTTGGTCCTGCCAAGCCTTTTTGATCATTTCCACCCTTTTTTTACCGATGCCCTCAACGTTTATTAAATAATCGGGTTCTTCCTCTATAACCCGTAGGGAATCTTCTTTAAAATGGGTTACAATCTTTTTGGCATATACAGGGCCAATACCCTTTATCAGACCACTACCTAAATACTTTTCTATCCCTGCCACAGTGGCAGGAACCGTTTCACTATAATCAATGGCTGAAAATTGGTTGCAAAATTTTGAGTCCATCTTCCACTGACCCTTTACTTTAATCACAGCACCAACATTTATGGCCGCTAAATTGCCAACAACAGTGACAAGATCGGGAAACCCTTTACTCCTAAGTTTCAATACACAAAAACCATTCTCTTCATTTTGGAAGGTTATTCTCTCTACAACTCCACTAATATATTCCATCTATGATCACATCCACTTTTTAAAATACATTTACTTCTATTAATTATTCTTTACTAAACGAGTAAATCCTTTTTTGTGGATATGACAGAATTTAACCCAAATAAGGTACCCACACGGAAAATGCGGATACCTTATTGATTAGTACACTGGTATTTTGTAAAGGATTTTAGTGCCATCTAATTTGTATTTAGGTCTAAACCCTCTCTTTGCTTCACTTAAATCAATATCTTGGTTGTATTTAATTTCCCATTGGTCTATCTGTAGCATTTCTCTGTATACACTGGATCCTATAAAAACCCTTACAGTACCATTCCACTTATTCTCCCATACATATTTCCCCGTATGTGCTATACCCTCAGATACATCCTCCACAAAGGTCACATAGATATCTTCAAATTGTATTATATCACTGGTTCCTTCTAATGCTTCCCTCAGGGTTAAGGACTCTCCTGAAAATCTAAATTCAGCATCCAAAAAATCATTTAAAGGTGGAACCGTATAATCATATTCACTAAAGTACATTTCATGGCTCATTTGTTCTTTATACTCATCATCATCCAAAAGCACAGGAAAACCTCTTTCAACAATTTCCTGACGAAAAAAGTAGGATACTTCCATTTCCTTGGAAATAGACGATACATAACTTGCAGCCATAAAAAGTAAAACCATAACCACTGGTATACTAACCACAATAAAAAAACCTCGGTTACTAAGTCCTTTATTTGGCATGTACCTCTTAAAATTGCCATCGAAAGCATCCCATTGAAACATTTTAAACACTGCAAATAATGCCATTACAATGAACATAAAGGGTATTACAGCTAAAAAAATAATAAAATACTCACTTAAAACATAAAAATCCATAAAAACACCCCTTCCCATTTTTACCCAACTTAATTTTATCATAGTTTTCGTAAAATTTGTATAGTTTAAGTCATCCTCAAGTAATGCATAAAAAGTTAAAGCCACCTATGTAATTGGTGGCTTTTGTTCCCATTTGTGAAGTAGGATAAAGTTTTTCATCTTGATGAATTTGTCATAATCAATACTTTAATTATTAGGTTTTGTATAACAATAAACAAAAAAGGTATGGCAGCAGGTATTATCAATGTTTGAAACAGTATCAAAAATGTATCTGACGAAGAATATTGTAATTCAATAATATTGGAAATTGCTGGGACAAAAAAAGCAAAAATAAAGGACAGTAGTATGGATATTACAAAGGAATTTATATAAATCTTTCTGTTATCAGTTTTTAATAAAAGATTCCTAATGAAAATCACCACTGAAATAATAATATAAAAAAACAACCAGCCAAAATAGTTCATAATGAACCTCCTGTTATTC
Organism: uncultured Eubacteriales bacterium; assembly: GCA_964474005.1. Taxonomy (GTDB): domain Bacteria; phylum Bacillota; class Proteinivoracia; order Proteinivoracales; family Proteinivoracaceae; genus Alkalicella. The sequence goes on along the minus strand of CAYYRM010000192.1, from coordinate 370 downwards.
ATTAAACATTCAAAACTAAATAAAGTTCAATGTTTCTACTCCTATAAAACATATCCCAGAATTTGTATACTGTCAAAGGTTTTGTATATTTTTGTGAATTGCAAATAGTATTCATTAACCCATATACAATCGTGGCCCATGGTTTACCTTAGGATGTCCCTGACTTTAACATTCTTTTTTTAGTATTAAAGCCACCTAAGTAACATTTACCTCAGGTGGCTTTGCGTTTAATTAAATGATAGTTTTGATGTTTTAATAACTACCTTTAAGCTATTGTAAACAATTGACGTGATGAAAATATTAGTGACAGCTGTGGGAACGACAATCCCAATAAATAAAGAACTAAAGGGTGATGGTAGCACTGAAAGCA
>CAYYRM010000191.1:0-5168 GCA_964474005.1 uncultured Eubacteriales bacterium | reverse complement strand
TTCCGTTGCCATAAAAAAAAGACCCACAAAATGCCCATGCATCCGCGAAATCCGCGCAATCTCCCTTAAAATCCGCGTTAGCATGCTTTTAAAAATAAAAACTGCCCTTTAACTGTGAGACCCACAAAAAGAGCAGCACTAAACCCGTGTCAAAGGTTTTAAGACTTCAGCAGATACTCAACCAGCTCCCCAACACTATTCACCACCACATCTGCACTATCCCTAGTTGCGATACCATGGGTGTCAATATAAATGGTAGCCATCCCTTGCTCCTGGGCAGGAAGAATCTCATTTAACCAATTATCACCCACACTTAAAATCTCACCATAATCCACCCCAAATTCACGGGTAAGATTCTCAAAATGTGTTAAAGTCTGATTGGGCTTTTTTCCACTAAATATCTTTTTATCAAAAACATCCCCCAAAGAAAGCTTAACCAATATGGCTTCGCTATCGGGCTGTGGGCTATTGGTAAGTAACACAAGTTTAGCAGTCTCCTTTAATCTAACTAAAACATCCTTAAATCCAGGTACTGGATTCATAACAAACTCTGAACTCACCATATAATCTCTTGTCTCCAAAAATGCACTATTAGTCTGTTCCCTAGTCAAACCAAAATGCCTTCCAATGGTTGAGGGTGGCCACCACATGTCACCTATACTAAAAAAACGCTCCATATCTATGGGTACATAATCTGGATAGAGATTACTTAATTCAGCAGAATTAACAGCTGAACCATCCCAATGAAACCCTTCCAAAACCTTTCCCTTAACCACCACAAGAATCTTATCTTCCTGTAGATCATAAACCCTACCTATCTTCAAAGGATGCTCATCTAAAAGTACCCTCTGGTACTCAGATTCATATGGAGCTTGAAGAGATGCAGGAAGTTTATCCTTTATTCTCGCTGCATAATAAGCAAAATGATGGGTGTCCTCATACAATGTTCCATCTAAATCAAAAACCACTACTTTTATTTTAGACATATCTATACTCAAATTTAAAACCCCTTTCTATATAACAATAATTATTATACCATATTTTTAAATAGTAAAAAGGGTAAGCCTATATTGGCCTACCCAGCATTATTATAACTAAAATCATAGATTATAGAGTTAACTGTTATGTTATGTATATCAATCATGTTAAATATGTAGGGCTCAATCTTTTTACCGTCTTCATAGTGCACCTCAACCACTGGCCTAGTAAAGTAATCCCAGTTTGTGTCTTTAACCAAACCTTCTCGTCCGTCTGAAAGCTTAACAAAGCAGCCAACGGGATATGGATTTACAGTTGAGGCAAAGGCCTTAACCACTGAGTAATCAAAATATGTACCCCCACCCCCTAGGATATACTCCCTAGCTTCACTCAAAGGGATTTCTTCTCGGTAGGGTCTATTGGCAGTAAGGGCTTCAAAAACATCACAAACTGCCACAATACGTCCGTAAGGATGTATCTCTTCTCCTTTTTTGCCATTGGGATAACCAGTGCCATCCCATTTTTCGTGATGATCTAAGCTTACTATACGAATAATGGCAGATAGATCTGTATACTCCCTCAAAAACTCAAATCCCTTACAGGAATGCTCCTGCATCACAGTTACTTCTGGGTCCGTTAAAGAGGCTGGTTTAAGTAAAATGTTTTTTGGGATAAAAAGCTTACCAATATCGTGAAACAAAGCACCAATGGCCAAATCTCGAAGTTGTTCCTTACTATACCCCATTGTCCTGCCAACGGATATTGCCAAAAACATGACATTTAAAGAATGCTTATATGTATAATCATCATAAACAGATACATTCACAAGATTTAGGAAAATTTCCCTGGTATTTAAAACTTCATCGATGATATTATCTATAACTTAACTTAACTCCATAAGGGAATTATGGATATCACCATTTTGTTTTACAACCATGGACGAAATTCTTTTATTTAACAAAAGGGCCCTTTGAATAAACTCAGGCTTAACCACTTCCTCAATATGTTGCTCAGTATATTCGCTGGCAATAAAAACAGACTTAAAGCCAATGTGACGAATTTTAACAATCATTGAATTTGTAAGGGCGGTATTCTTTGATATTAACAACTGACCAGACTCGTTATATAAAGATTTACCTAAAATATATCCTTCTTTTACAAAACTTAATGGAATCTGTCGCATTTATGAACCTCCAAGTGTCAAATTAAGAAAAGTTCTTATTACCAATATATAAGATTATAACTTGAAAAATAATTAAATAAAAGGGATTTTTAATTAACTTTGTGTTATTTTATTATAAGCAGGAAAAAATAACTAAATAGAGAATATTAACTTAGTGGAATATTTCGGATTTTTAAGGAGGAACCATGAGATATATTTTTTACATAGTAACGGCAATAGCCATTGCAATTTACAGTTTATTAACATACTTTATAGGATCAAGGATGCTGAGAATATTATCCCATTGGATACCAAATTTTAATGCAAAGATATATTGGGTAATATTAACCATGATAGCATCAGCTTATTTTATAAGCAGATTTTTAAAAGCACATATGCCCTTAGGGGTAGCAAAAATAGTAACTACCGTGGGAGCCTATTGGCTAGCGGCAATGTTTTACCTTGTTTTGGTAATGGTTACAATAGATTTGTTCGTAATGCTTTTACGTTTTATGGGTGTAGTAAAAGGATCAATTGCAGCAAATTATAATTTTTTAAATGTAACAGGAATTATTATTTTTGTAGGTTTAGCTATATTGCTGGGATATGGAACCATTAATGCAAGGAACCCAAGAATTGTGGAGTACAATATTGATATAGCAAAATCAGCAGGGGAGATTAAGGAGTTAACAGCAGTCCTCATATCAGATGTCCATTTAGGTAAGATAATCGATAACAAAAGACTGATAAAAATGGTGGATATGGTTTACCATTTAGACCCAGATATCATTTTCTTTGCAGGGGATTTGGTTGATGAAGACATAAGACCCTTTGTAAAAGAAGAAATGCATAAAACCTTTGGAAAATTGAAACCAAAATACGGCATGTATGCGTGCTTAGGTAACCATGAATACATAGGTGGACACGTAAATGAAATCAAAGCAGAACTTAAAAGAGCTGGCATAACTGTACTGGTTGATGAATATGTGTTAGTGGAAAACAGCTTTTACGTGGCTGGGAGAAACGACTCAACGGGAGCTAGGATATCAGGGGTTCCCAGGGAAACCTTAGATTCATGGCTTGTGGGTTTAGATGAAAACTTACCTTTGATTCTATTAGACCACCAACCCAAAGAAATAGACGAATCTGAAAAGCAAGGAGTAGATCTTATGCTCTCTGGACACACTCACCGTGGTCAAATGTTTCCCAACGCCTTTGTGACCTCGGCCATATTTGAGCAAGACTGGGGTTATCTAAGAAAAGGCAATCTGCAACTAATAGTTTCTTCAGGCTATGGAACCTGGGGACCACCCATTAGGATTGGCACCAAAGGAGAGGTTGTAAAGTTAAATATTTCTTTTAACAACTAAGGAGGAAAGCAAATGGAGAAGATTTTAGTGGTTTATTATTCTTTCGAGGGAAACACTAAATTTGTGGCTGAGCAAATTGCCAAGACTCTGGGAGCAGACACCCTTGAATTAAGACCTAAAAACGAAATAAAAACCAAAGGCTTTTTAAAATACGTATGGGGCGGTAGTCAAATATTAATGAAAAAAAGACCAGAGCTTGAATCCTTTGACAAAGATCCAAAGGATTATGATATCATATTCATAGGTACCCCAGTATGGGCATGGAATTATGCACCCCCAGTTGGTACGTTTTTAGATAATACTGATCTAAAGGGCAAAAAGATAGCACTGTTTAGCTGCCATGGAGGACAAAATGCAAAAACCTTTGATAAAATGAAAGAGGCCTTAGAAAAAAGCACAATATTAGGTGAACATGACTTTTTTGAGCCCCTAATAAAAGATAAAGAAGAAAATGCTAAGGTGGCACAACAATGGGCCACAGACATTGTGAAATCCCTGAAGTAAAAATATATAAATATTAAAATTGGAGGGAGTTACTATGGTAAAAAGACCAAAGGCAGAACCATTTAAAATTAAAATGGTTGAGCCAATCACAATCATCTCAAGGGAGGAAAGGGAAAAAGCCCTAGAAGAGGCAGGCTATAACCTCTTTAGTTTGCGAAGTGACCAAGTGTATATTGACCTCTTGACAGATAGCGGCACAGGGGCCATGAGTGATAATCAGTGGGCTGGGATTATGTTGGGGGACGAATCCTACTCAGGTAGTAAAAACTTTTATCACCTTTCAGAAACTGTAATGGATATCTTTGGCTACAGATACACAATTCCTACACATCAAGGTAGGGGTGCAGAACAGGTATTATTTCCTATCATGATTAAACCAGGTCAATACTGCATATCTAACATGCACTTTGACACCACAAAAGCCCATGTTGAGTTAGCCCAAGGCAGGGCTCTTAACACAGTAATTGATGAAGCATATGATACTACCATATATCATCCATTCAAGGGTAATTTCGATTTACAAAAGACAGAACAAGTTATTTTAGAAAAAGGCGTGCAAAACATCGCCATGATTATAATAACCGTAACATGTAACAGTGCTGGTGGACAACCTGTGTCCATGGATAACATCAAAAAGACCTACGAACTGGCTAAAAAATACAACCTACCTGTGGTAATCGATGCTGCAAGGTTTGCTGAAAATGCCTACTTCATTAAAAAACGTGAAGAAGGGTACCAAGATAAAACCATCAGGGAAATTATCGCGGAAATGTTTAGTTATGGTGATGCCTTCACCATGAGCGCAAAAAAAGACGCCATAGTAAACATTGGTGGAGTACTAGGAATTAAAAAGGATGAAGAATTGTACAATAAATGTCGTTCCAGGGTAGTGCCCCTAGAAGGGTTCCCAACCTACGGTGGACTAGCTGGAAGGGATATGGAGGCACTGGCTAGGGGTCTTAAGGAAGGGACACAGCTGGAATACTTAGAATACCGCATAGCACAGGTGGAATACTTAGGTGAAAGGCTCAAAGAAGCAGGGGTACCCATCCAGTATCCTGTGGGTGGTCATGCTGTATTTGTGGATGCTAAGAAAATGCTACCACATATTCCATATCATCAGTTCCCAGCCCAGGTTTTAGCCAACGCCCTAT
>CAYYRM010000190.1:0-5169 GCA_964474005.1 uncultured Eubacteriales bacterium | reverse complement strand
ATTCAAACTAATTGATCTTGCCTAACCCGCGTAAAACCGCTTCTGCAGTCAGCGGAAAAGTGTTAAAACGAATACCAATGGCTTGGTAGACAGCATCGATGACTGCTGGCACAAAAGGCAGATATGGCATCTCGCCCATCCCCCGCGCGCCATACGGACCGATTGGGTCAGGATACTCTAAAATCAAGCTTTCCACATGCTCAGGAATATCCGCAGATGTTGGAATAAGATAAGTGGAAAGCTCTTTGGTCAACGTTTTACCCTTTTGGGTAATAAAATTCAGCGTTTTTTGACATTTGTTTTACCATTGGGTTTATGTTATTATTACCCCGCAGTTTTTGTGGCGGGGATTAGTGAATATCCACGTTGGGTGAGTTTCATGGCTCTGCCTGGGGGTATGTTGTTTTTTCTTTTTGCACTTTTATTTTGGTGGTATGGAGTAAAGCATTATCATTCTTCTGGTACTTAATAAATAAGAATCCACAAATATTAAATTTTTCCTTAAGTTTACTAATATTTTTATAAAATATTTCGGTTATGGTAAAATAACCCTTGAAATATTTTGGAATTAGTTATAACATAATATATAATAAATAATACCAATTCCTAATATATTAGTAGAAGGAGATAAGTTATACTAACAATTCTCAGCAAAAAACCTAAACAATTTCAAAAAATTAAGGAGGGTTTTAAAAAATGTCAAACTACCAAGAACCAATTGAACAGCTTGATGAAAAAACTAAAAACATTTCTAAAGCAATAACAAGTCTTAAGGAAGAAATCGAGGCGGTTGATTACTACAACCAAAGGGTTGCAACTACCAAGGATGAGTCCCTAAGAAAGATATTAGAACATAATCGAGATGAAGAAATCGAACATGCTTGTATGACAATTGAGTGGCTTAGGAGAAACATGGATAAATGGGATGAAGAACTTAGAAGCTGCTTATTTAAAGAAGGTCCCATCGTTGGTCAGCATGGTGATGAATCAGAGGAAGCAACGGGAAGCAAGTTAAACATAGGTGACTTAAAAAAATAGTGAAAGGGAGGAATTGATTTATGGATATGTTAAAAAGATCTCTAGCACCACTAGCCCATGAAGCATGGGAAGAAATAGAAGAAAGGGCAGCACAGGTTCTTAAGACACATCTATCCGCCAGAAGAGTAGTAAAGGTGGAAGGTCCTAAGGGATGGGACTACAGTGCCATAGCAACTGGTAGACTAGACCTTATTAAAGAAGAAAATGGTGCCGTAACCAGTGGATTATACAATGTTCAACCATTAGTGGAAACAAGGATTACCTTTGAGCTTGATAGATGGGAAATGGATAATATCATCCGAGGAGCAAAGGATATCGATTTGGAAGCCCTTGAAGCTGCTGCTGAAAAAATAGCATCCTTTGAAGAAAATGCTATATATAATGGATATAAAAAAGGTAACATAAAGGGATTAGTTGAATCAGCAAGCCATAAATTAGCTTTTGGTAATAATGCTGAAAGCATAATGCAAGCTATTTCCCAAGGTATTTTAAAGCTAAGGGATTCTTATGTTTCTGGCCCATATACCCTAGTGGTAGGTGAAGAAGCATATAAAAGTGTGAATACCATAGTAAATGGATACCCATTAAAGAAAATTATTGAGGATTTGCTGGGTACAGAAATCATTTACACTAAGAATTTATCAGGAGCTCTACTTCTTCCATATGACCATTCCGATTTGGAAATGACCATTGGTCAAGATTTTAGTATTGGTTACGAAAGCCATGATAATCATAAAGTAAAGCTTTTCATAACAGAATCCTTTACATTTAGGGTTTTAGATCCAACAATTATAGTAAGCTTCACATTATAAAAATAAGTATTTACCCCTCTGAAAAAAATTCAGAGGGGTATTTTTATTAGATGTTAACAAAACTTAACAAATTTGAGGTTGACTATGTGGTTACATACATATATACTTAATTACATAAGTAACTAACCAATTAAGCAACTAACCAAATATACCATTCGGAAGAAAGGAGGAAAGTTTAATATGATATTAGATCTAAGCAGTGATAAACCCATTTATCTACAATTGGCTGAGGCCATTGAGGATAACATTTTAAAGGGAGTATTTGAGGAAGAAGAACAAATTATATCTACCACAGAGATATCCCTAAGATTTAAGATTAACCCTGCCACTGCAGGGAAGGGAATAAATATACTGGTTGACGAAGGTATTCTTTATAAAAAGCGAGGTGTGGGGATGTTTGTTAGTACAGGGGCTAAGGATAAGATTTTATCTAAACGAAAAGAACATTTTTATGAAAGTTTTATAAAAACCCTGATGGAAGAAGCCAGTAAGCTTAACATATCAAAAGGGGAAATAATTGAAATGATAGAAAGGGGAAGTGAAAGATGAGTACAATAAAAATCAAAAACATAGAAAAAATCTATGGTGAAACCAAGGCTTTAGAAGATATTAACATGACCATAGAACCAAATAAAATATATGGACTGTTGGGGAGAAATGGAGCTGGAAAAACAACCCTTCTGAATCTAATAACAAATAAGATTTATCCCAATAAAGGAAGTATAGAAATTGATGGAGAGACAGTTTATGAAAATGAAAGGGCTTTAAATAATGTGTATTATATGATGGAGAGAAACCTATACCCCCAAGGGATGAAGGTAAAAGAGGTTTTCAAATGGACCAAAGAATTTTACCCTAATTTTGATATGGATTATGCAAAGAATCTAGCAGATAAGTTTGGGTTAAATGTCAACAAAAAGGTCAAGGAACTTTCCACTGGTTACTCTTCTATATTTAAGGCTATACTGGCTTTGGCCTCCAATACAAGGATTATAATTTTTGATGAACCAGTCTTAGGGTTAGATGCAAATCATAGGGATCTACTTTACAAGGAAATACTGGCTAATTTTATTGAAACCCCAAAAACCATAATAATTTCTACACACTTAATAGAAGAAATCGCAGATATTTTAGAAGAAGTAATTATAATTAAAACTGGTAAAGTTGTTTTAAAACAGTCAGTTGAACAATTACTTTCCTCAGCTTATACAGTTTCAGGAGAAACCACTAAGGTGGATGAGTACATTAAAGGCAAAAAAGCCATAGGGGAGCAGGTAATGGGCAAGTTTAAATCTGTTACTATATTAGATAGTCAGTGGGATAATGATTTGGCAAAGAAGTTGGATGTGGATTTTACAAAGGCAGAGCTACAAAAACTATTTATTAGCTTAACAAATTCTTAAGGAGGGGAAAACCTTGAATAATATACTGGGTATTGCAAAATATCAAATACGGGACTTTAGAAAATCTCTAATAATTTTTTATATAATTGTTTCAAGTTTAGGTATTTATATAAATTATAAGGCAAGCACTAACACAAATATTGGTGTCAGTGGATTAGAATTAGCCGCCATTATTTTTCTTTTCATTGGAGGACTGAATTGCTTTAAAGATAACTTTAGATTTATGATGGCAAATAATCGACCAAGAAAGAGCTTTTTTATTGGAAGTATGGTGGCCCTTATTGGTGTGGCAGGTTTGATGGCAGTGGGTAATGTTGTATTGGGAAGTATTTATAAAGTCATAAATACAACTTATCAAAGTATGTTTTACCAGCTTTATGGCGTGTATGGTATAAATAGTATTATAGCTACATTATTGTGGAATTTTGGAATCTTGTTCTTGGTGGCAGTGGCTGGATGGTTTATAACCATGGCATACTATAAAGCCAACACAATTATGAAGATTATAATCTCTTTAGTTCCTGTGCTTGCCATATATGTAATGCAATATATAAGTCGAATCAATGCTGACTTTGGGCTGTGGCTTACTAACTCTTTTTTAAAAGCCATGGGTTTTGATTTAACAAAGACTTATGAAAATGTAAATCCATATATCGCTGTGCTAACCTTCAGTATCGCCACTATTATAATTTTAGTATTCAACTACCTATTGCTTAAAAGAATGTATATAAAAGATTAAATAAAAGAAAGATTAAGTAAAAAATTAAGTTAAAGATTAAAACCTCTGATATCGAAAGGTATCAGAGGTTTTTTATAGTGGATAAAAGTTTTTAGAAAAAATTTATACTTTAGTTAGACAGAAGTTATGGTTATTGATTACAATATAGTTAAGAACGTAAAAGGGATGATACCTAATGAATATTAAATCTAAGCTATTGATCACCAATGTTTTAATGATTGTTATACCAATAATTTTGCTAATAGCTTTCATGGTCGGGATCATATTGATATCAGATACAACTAACCCAATGTCCAACTTCCATCACATACCTGAGGTAATAAGAATTGTGGAGGAGACAGGTATAATTTTAGGGGATTTGGAAACAGGTGAAATGGTGGATTATTTAGAACAAGTGGGAAGTAGTTTAGATAAACGTGGCATGATAATGGAAGTAAGGAAAAACTCTGATGTTTTCTACACCACCATATCCCAACAGAAGAACTTTCACCGTGAGACCTTGGAAGTAGCGTATTTAAACCCAGGGGTATATATGGTTTTCACTGATAACCAAGTTATTTTTAAAAAAGATTTTTTAGTGGAGCAGGACCTAATCCAAATAATCCTTATTAGTAGCATAGGTAAAAATGGGGCCACAATATTTGAAAAAATCATGGGATTTGGTGAAAATAATTTTAATAAAGCGTTCTTCTTTATTTCTATATTTTTTATATTAATAACCAATTTAGTGTTAACAAGATTTATATCAAGGAGTATTATGAAACCTTTGAGAAAGCTCAGTTACTCAGCTCAGCAAATCAAAGAAGGGAATTTGGAGTATGAAGCAAACTATAATATTAACGATGAATTTAGACCAGTTTTTGATGACTTCAATGAAATGAGACTACGGCTAAAAAAATCAGTTGATGTACAGCAACAATATGAGCATGCAAAAAAAGAGCTAATAGCTGGTATATCCCATGACTTAAGTACTCCACTGACATCAATAAAAGGTTACGTATCAGGACTAATGGAAGGTATAGCTGATACGCCTCAAAAACAGGAGAAATATTTAAAAACAATATTTAATACAGCTGTGGATATGGATAGGCTAGTTGAAGAGCTGTTTTTATTTTCTAAATTAGATTTAAATAGAGTTCCATTTAATTTTGAAGAAATAGATTTGGTGGATTACTTT
>CAYYRM010000189.1:0-5196 GCA_964474005.1 uncultured Eubacteriales bacterium | reverse complement strand
GGCAAACATGCCAGGTGCTGTTCCAAGGACATCAACCTTTGCACTAACCAATGTTACTATCCCATATGCTGTTAGAATAGCAAATAAAGGCTATTTACAAGCCATCAAAGAAGATAAAGCCTTAGCATTAGGTGTAAATGTAATAAACGGTAAACTAACATATAAAGCTGTTGCAGAAGCCTTAGACCTAGAATACACTCCTTTAGAAGAAGCCGTTGACTTAAATTAAATAAAATAAAAAGTGCCTTTTTTGGCACTTTTATTTTTTGAACTCTGTGTATTTTTGTTGAGGGGCACCACACACTGGACACTTATCGGGTGCATTATCAGCATGGGTGTGACCACAGACCTCACAAACATAAACTGATGATGAAGTATAGTCTTTACCACTATCAACGTCTTTTTTAGCATTCTCGTAGAGATCAGCATGTACCTTTTCCACTTCCCTAGCCCAGTGGAAAGATCTTTTTGCTTCAGATTCATCTTGTAACTCTGCTATTGGGATATAGGTGGCATACATTTCTTCAACCTCAAACAATTCTCCTTCCCGAGCTGCCTTTAAATTCTCAGAGGTTGTTCCCACACCAAAACCACCCATTGCTGGTACCAATTGGTCTCCATGGATATTTTCATGTACTTTAAAATGATTTTGGGCATGCACTTTTTCAGCATAGGCAACTGCATCAAATAAGTTTGACACATTTGGAAATCCTTCCTTTTGGGCAATTTTACCCCAATAAGAATAACGCATATAAGCTTGACTTTCTCCTGCAAAAGCTGAACGTAAATTCGCCGCTGTCATATTGTCTTTTTTTATCATTTGAAACCCTCCTTTACTTCTTATATTGTTTTCAAAAACCTATAATATATTCCTTTCTTTAAACATAGATATTCAATGAATGATCCTTATACGGGAGGTGTTTTGAATGAAAGTAGTTTTTTTAAAATGGCCAACTAAATTTTTTTGGAATACCGTTACTACATTTTTTATATTTGTCAATTTAGTGATATACTTATATGAGGGGATGATTATGGAAGTTCCAGCCTCAACAGGATACACTATACATTATTGGGAAAAAATAATCATGACATTAAAGGATTTTTATCAAGTTGGCTTATAATAAAAGCAGGATTTTTAATATTTATATTGAAATATTAATAGTAACTAGTAAACTTAAAGGAGACTTCATAATATGGAGAACTTATTGTCCGACTATCTAGCCTATCTTCGGGTGGAAAGGGGACTTGCAGATAATACAATTTTAAGCTATGAAAGGGATCTTCGTAAATTTGTAGATTTTGTAAAAAAATCTAAGATAAAGGATCTCAAAGATATTCGCAGACAGGAGATTATTACATATTTACTGAAACTCCAATCTGAAAATATGGCACCTGCTTCAGTTTCTAGAAACCTTGCTGCCATTAGATCCTTTTTTAGCTATCTGAGTATTGAAAACCTGTTAGGTGATGATCCATCCAGCGACTTAGACTCCCCAAAACTGTCTAAGAAACTACCAAAAGTTATCACAATTGAAGAAGTAGAGACATTATTACAGCAACCAGACCATAATGATAAATACGGCATCAGAGATAGGGCTATGCTAGAACTACTGTACGCCACTGGTTTAAGGGTCTCTGAGCTCATATCCCTAGACGTTAATGATGTGAATTTTGAACTGGGCTTTTTAAGGTGTATAGGCAAAGGGTCCAAGGAAAGGATTGTTCCTTTGGGAAAAATAGCCATTGAGTATTTAACCCTATACATTAACAATTCCCGGCAAAAACTTGTTAAGAATACTGAACAAAAGTCTTTATTTGTTAACTTACATGGCAAAAGGCTTACTAGGCAAGGATTTTGGAAAATTATAAAAAAATATGCTGAACAAACAGGGATTCAAACAGAAATAACACCCCATACCCTGCGCCACTCTTTTGCCACACATTTACTAGAAAACGGTGCGGATTTACGCTCTGTTCAAGAGATGTTGGGTCATGCAGATATTTCCACAACTCAGATATATACCCATGTAACCCAGAAAAAACTACAAAAGGTCCATAAGGAATTTCATCCTAGGGCCTAATCTTTTTAATTGATGTTGTCAGACGTCTAACTAAAGGAGGAATTTAAATGATTAACAGAGTTGTTTTACTGGTATTAGACAGTGTGGGCATAGGGGAGCTTCCAGATGCCCATAAGTATAATGATGAAGGATCAAATACCTTAGCAAATATTGCTGAAAACTTAGGTGGATTAAAGCTCCCTACCCTAGAGAGGCTAGGTCTTGGTAATATTCATCCCATTGAAGGGATAAATCCACAGGAAAAACCATTGGCATCATATGGAAAGATGATGGAAAAGTCCGCTGGAAAGGACACCACCACAGGGCACTGGGAAATAGCTGGTATTATATTGGATAATCCATTTCCTACCTACCCTAAAGGGTTTCCGCAAGATTTTATGTCAGAGTATGAAAAAAGAATAGGAAGCAAAACCATTGGTAATTATGTCGCTTCTGGAACAGAGATTTTAAATGAACTTGGAAAAAAACATCAGGAAACTGGTTATCCCATCGTGTACACTTCTGCAGACAGTGTCTTTCAGGTTGCTGCACATGAAGGGGTTGTACCTTTGGAAAAACTTTACGAGATGTGTGAGATTGCCAGGGAGATGTTAACAGGGGAGCATGCGGTGGGTAGGGTAATCGCTAGGCCCTTTATTGGTGAGGAGGGGAACTATACTAGGACAGCCAACAGAAAGGATTTCTCCAGACTTCCCGACAGGAAGATTGTACTTCAATCCATAAAGGAGTCAGGACATGAAGTTGTGTCAGTGGGGAAAATTTCTGACATCTATGCAGGTTTAGGTATTACTAAGGCTTATAAAACTAAATCAAACCTTGAGGGGCTACATAAGACCATAGAATTAATTAAGGAGAATTTCTCAGGACTCATTATGACAAATCTTGTGGATTTCGATATGCTTTATGGGCATAGAAACGATGTCAAAGGATATGGTGCTGCATTGGAGGAAACAGATAAAATAGTTGAAACCATAGTTGAACACTTAAAATCGGATGATTTATTAATTATAACCGCAGACCATGGCTGTGACCCCACTCACCCTGGTACAGACCATACCAGAGAACATGTGCCTGTACTGGTTTACAATAAAAATCTGGACTCAAAGAACTTAGGTGTAAGGGAGAGTTTTACAGATATAGCTCAGACCCTTTCCGTTGTCTTTAATTTGAAGGATAACTATCCTGGAAAAAGTTTGATATAAAGGATTATCTGGGGAAGAACATAGAAGATTTATGTATTTAAAACTAAATGTTATTATGATGGGGTGGAAATATAATGCGCGCTGTTGATATAATACTAAAAAAAAGGCAAGGTAAATCACTAAGTAAAGAAGAAATAGATTATTTAATTAAAGGCTTTACAGATGGAAATATAGCTGATTATCAAATGTCTGCATTTGCCATGGCAGTTTTTTTTAAAGGAATGACATCTGAAGAAACTGCTCTACTTACTGATAGTATAATCAATTCAGGAGATACCATTAGCTTAGATAGGATATCTGGTATTAAAGTAGATAAGCATAGTACTGGTGGTGTAGGTGATAGTACAACATTGGTTTTGGGGCCTTTGGTGGCTGCAGCTGGGGCTCCAGTTGCAAAAATGTCTGGAAGGGGTCTTGGTCATACAGGTGGGACCTTAGACAAGCTTGAATCCATACCTGGCTTTCGCATAGATTTAAGTAAGGAAGAATTCATAAAGATAGTTAATGATAAAAAAATAGCCGTGATGGGGCAAACCCAAAGTTTAGCCCCGGCAGATGGAAAACTATATAGTCTTAGGGATGTTACCGCTACCGTTGATAGTATACCCCTCATTGCCAGCTCAATTATGAGCAAAAAACTTGCAGCTGGTGCAGATGGTATAGTATTAGATGTTAAAACAGGTGATGGAGCATTTATGAAAACCATTGAAGATTCCTTTAAATTAGCGGAAGAAATGGTGAAAATAGGAACACATTTAAACAGGGAGACTGTGGCCTTCATAACAAATATGGATCAGCCCCTAGGAAATGCCATTGGGAACTCTTTGGAAATAATAGAGGCCATAGAAACATTGAAAGGCAAGGGGCCAAATGATTTATTAGAACTCTGTGTGGAATTGGCCGTTCAGATGCTTCTAATTGCGAAAGTTTATCCAAATGAAAAGGAAGCAAAGGAAAAACTAGTGGAACTTATACAAACTGGGAAGGCCATTGATAAAATGAAAGAATTCATAGAAGCCCAAGGAGGTAATCCAAATGTGGTTGATGACTACAGTTTATTACCCATGGCTCAAAAAACAATCCCTGTCCATAGCCCTCAAAATGGGTATATTGAGAAAATAGAAGCAGAAGGGTTAGGTACACTGGCAATGGTCTTAGGTGCTGGTAGGGCTAAGAAGACTGACACAATTGACCATGGTGTAGGTATATTGCTCCATAAAAAGGTGGGGGATTATGTAAATACAGGTGATACCTTAGCAACCTTATATGTAAACAATGAACCACAAGATACAGTTGAAAAATGTTTATTAAAATTTTCTATTGTAGATTATGAAGTTTTACCACCAAAACTTATTTTTGGATTAGTGACTAAAGATGGAATAAGAAATATATAAAGCTTGCCTATTGGGCAAGCTTTTTTATTTTTAATTTGGTATTTTTTTCTGCAAAAGGTGGAAATATAATAGGGAATTTAGTTTAGAGGAGGTTTTGTTGAGTGAAAAAACTTTTTGTAGGTTTCTTAGCATTTGTTTTGGCTATCTCCATAAGTACTACCACATACGCACAGGAGTTTAACTTAGAAAGTCATTCCGCAGTACTGATGGAACAATCCACAGGTATGGTGATATTTGAAAAAAATCCCCATGATTCAATGCCTTTGGCAAGTGTAACCAAAGTCATGACAATGCTTTTAGCCTTGGAAGCTGTGGAAAAGGGAACAGCTAGTCTAGATGACATGATGACAACAAGTAAGAGAGCCATGGATATGGGAGGAACCCAGATTTTCTTAGAGCAAGGGGAACAAATATCTTTAAGGGATGCATTAATAGCTGTAACCGTTGGGTCAGCCAATGATGCTTCTGTGGTTATTGCAGAGCATATTGCAGGTAGTTATGAAGGGTTTATCGATCTCA
>CAYYRM010000188.1:0-5202 GCA_964474005.1 uncultured Eubacteriales bacterium | reverse complement strand
CAAACAACCATCTTTGTAAAAAATGGACCATCCTATGCAGGTATAGGTGTAGGTGGGGAAGGCTATACAACCTTTACCATAGCAGGACCCACAGGTGAAGGACTAACATCAGCCAAAAGTTTTGCCCGTAGACGAAGGTGTACATTGGTAGGGGGATTCGCCATTAAATAATAAGAGGTGTTAGCCATGAACAGCGATTATTTAACTATAATTGAAAATGCAGGTATAGTCGGGGCTGGTGGAGCAGGATTTCCCACCCATGTGAAGGTTAAAGCTCAAGCAGAGTACGTCATTGTAAATGGCGCAGAGTGTGAACCATTATTAAGGGTGGATCAACAACTAATGGACCTAAAGGCCCGGGAGATGATCGAAGGACTCAAAACCGTAGTTCAGCTCACAGGTGCCAAAAAAGGTATCATTGCCTTAAAGAAAAAATATACATCAGCAATTTTAAAGCTGGAAAGCTTGATTAAAGATGACCCTTTACTGGAGATTTTCCCCTTAGGGGATTTCTACCCAGCAGGTGATGAGCAAGTAACAGTCTATGAGGTCCTTGGCAGAATAGTACCCGAAGGGGGGATCCCCCTAAATGTTGGAGTTGTGGTTATAAATGTTGATACCTTGGTGAACATTAAGGAATCACTTAATAGTAAACCAGTGACTTATAAATACTTGACAGTAACAGGAGAAGTTAACAGCCCAGCTACAATAAAGGTACCTGTGGGAATAACCATTAAAGAATGTATTGAGCTGGCTGGGGGAGCCACAGTGGATGATTACAGAATCATTGATGGTGGGCCTATGATGGGTAAAGTTTTAGATGACATCACAAGACCCATAACTAAAACCACAAAGGGTTTAATTGTTTTAGACAAAAACCACCCACTAATTAGAGCTAAAGCTCAAAACATGGAAAGCATGATGCGTCAAGCAAGAACTGCATGTTGCCATTGCTCCTTATGTACCGAAGTGTGTCCTAGAAACCTATTGGGTCACAAGCTTTACCCTGACAAGCTAATGCGGATAGCCAGTTATAACAGTACCTGTGAAACTGAATCATCGGTAACAGAGGCATATCTATGCTGTGAATGTGGGTTATGTGAGTTGGCATGTATTATGGATTTACAGCCATGGAAGCTCAATGGTTATCTAAAAGGCAGGCTAAGTGGCGCTGGAATCAAAAATGACAATAACAGAAAACCCACAGTTACAAATGAATTCCGTAAATACAGGAAATATCCAGTCAAAAAACTCATATCAAGACTAGGACTAGATAAATACAATGTACCTGCACCACTAACGGAAGCTAATTACGAAGCTAAAAGAATAATCCTTCCTTTGAAACAACATGTTGGTGCCCCGGCCCAGCCCGTGGTAAAAGTGGGAGACTCTGTCAAAGAAGGCCAAATGGTGGCACAGATGCCCCAAGGTCAGTTAGGCGCACCTATACATTCCAGTATCACTGGAAAGGTCATTGGTATAGATACCCAGGAAATAATTATAGAGAAGTAAACCCCAGGACGAGGGTTATATTAGGAACAAAACATGAAAGAGGCGATGTCCATGAAAAAGTCCATTGGGTTATTGGAATTTAAAAGCATAGCCAAGGGCATTGAAGCCACAGATGCCATGCTTAAATCCGCCAATGTAGAGCTTGTTCTCTCAACACCCATCTGCCCTGGGAAATACATCAGTATAATATCTGGGGATGTGGGTGCAGTAAAAAACGCTGTGGAAGTGGGCAAAGGTGTAGGTGGTACCTTCACCGTGGAAGATTACTGTATTTCAAACATAAGTGAAGCAGTTTTCCCAGCCCTAACAGCCACATTGGAAATAGGAAAGATCATCTCCCTTGGTATAATCGAAACCATATCTGCCGTTACCTCAATTAAAGTTGGAGATATAGCAGTAAAAGCTGCCAATGTACAGCTAATGGAAATCAGATTGGCCCGTGGGTTAGGTGGTAAAGGCTTTGTGCTTATAACAGGGGAAGTGGCAGCTGTTAAGCAAGCAATAAAGGCATGCGAAAATGGCCTAGAGGAAACCGGTGGTTTAATCAGCGCAGTGGCCATTGCAAACCCAACCAAAGAACTAATAGAAAAGATAGTCTAAAGAAAAACCTAGTTGGTACTGATGTACCTAGCTAGGTTTTTGTGTATGTATTTTGTAGCATAAATAAGGTAAAATACTTACTAAAAGTGAGGTGTAAATAATGAGTCAAATAGATAATGAAATAATGGATAAACTCAAAAAGATATGTATCTGTAAAGGCATAAGTAAGGCCACCATAAAAAAAGCCATAGTAAATGGAGCCACAACCCTACAACAGGTTCAAAAGGAAACAGGAGCAGGTTCAGGTAGCTGTGGTGGAAATAGATGCACACCTAAAATTTTAGAATTGTTGGATGAATACACCCAAGGTTAGTTTTTTAAAATCCTTAACACGGTTAAGAAGGCTTGCAGAAAAATTATACAAAATCCTTAACGCGGTTAAGTAAGCTTGCAGAAACATTATTCAAAATCCTTAACACGGTTAAGAAGGCTTTCTTTGTAGGTCGCGCAGAAACATTTCTGTTGTGGGTTAGTCAACTCCAGAGGCACTGTTTTAATATTATAAAAAATCAGTGAAAAACTGTATTGTTTCAGCGGGACCTATGATACTGGCAGATATGAAACAGTGTTGGAGATTTTAAAGATTATGTAAAACCCTTAACACGGTTAAGAAGGCTTTATTTGTAGGTCTCGCAGAAACAATTCTGTTTAGGGCTGGTCAATTACTGAGGCACTGTTATTTTATTATTATAAAAAAATAGTGAGAAACTGTAATTGTCTCAGTGGGACCCATGGGGTTGGCTTATATAAAACAGTGTTAGAGGTTTTAAGGACCAACGAAACAGAGCCTGTAAATCCTGATAAATATCCCCCTAATCCCTTAATAATGATATAATAGATAATATTATACAAATATGGTAGGGGGATATTTTTATGGAGATTAAAAACGCATTGGTTGTGGAAGGTGGAGCCATGAGAGGTATCTTTTCCACAGGAATATTAGACGCCTTTATAAAGGAGCAATACAACCCCTTTGATATATGTATAGGTATATCTGCAGGTAGCACGAACCTAGCTTCATACTTAGCTCAAATGTACCAACGTAACTATGTGGTTTATACCAAATACTCCATTCAACCAGAATTTATCAGCTGGAAAAAATTCTTCAAAGGTGGTCACTTAGTGGATTTAGATTGGCTTTGGGACATCACCATAAGGGAAATTAGGCTGGATTTAGACAAAATAGTTAACTCCCGTTCGAAATACTATGTTGGACTAACAGAGGCTAAAACAGGAAAGGCTGTATTTGTTACACCCTCTAAGGAAAATCTTGAGGAGGTAATTAAAGCCTCCAGTGCCATACCCATATTTTATCGTGGCCCTGTGGTTATTGATGGTGTAGAATATGTTGATGGAGGGCTGGCAGATCCCATACCAGTATTAGAGGCATATAAAAGGGGAGCCAAAAACATCATGGTTATCAGATCAAGACCCTACACATACACTATGAAGCCCAGTAAGACTCAAGTATTTAGCAAACCGTTTTTAAAGAAATACCCAGCTCTTTTAGAACCCATAAAACAAAGGGCAAAAACTTATCAAGAGGCAATAGATTTTATGCGAAACCCACCAAAAGGGATAAACATAATTGAAGTAAACCCACCAGAATCCTTCAAAACAGGAAGACTAACAAAAGACCTAAATACCCTAGAACAAGACTACCAAACAGCATACAAACAAGGATTAAAGTTAGTAGGGATAATCTAATACTTTTTGACAAACTATTGCATTATTTAAAACCCTTAACAGATTAAGTAGTCTCGCAGAAACATTATACAAAACCCTTAACACGGTTAAGAAGTCACGCAAAAACATTATATAAAACCCTTAACACGGTTAAGTAGGCTTGATTTGTAGGCCACGCAGAAACATTTCTGTTGAGGGTTGATCAATTACCGAGGCACTGTTTTTAGTATTATAAAAATCAGTGAAAAACTGTATTTCCTCAGCGGGACCCATGAAATTGGCTTATATAAAACAGTGTTAGAGGTTTTATAAATTATTTAGAACCCTTAACACGGTTAAGAAGGCTTGATTTGTAGGTCACACAGAAACATTTCTGTTTAGGGCTGGTCAATTACCGAGGCACTGTTTTAGTATTATAAAAATCAGTGAAAAACTGTATTTCCTCAGCGGGACCTACGATATTGGCAGATATAAAACAGTGTTAGAGGTTTTAAAGACCCCAGAGATTCTAATTTAAAACCCTTAACACGGTTAAGTAGGATTGGTTTGTAGGAAACAGTGTTAGAGATTTTAAAGACCAAAATAAAATACACAAGAAGGTTTTCCTATATAATTGTAGAAGTAATAACAAGGTAAGAATGCATTAAAGGGGGGGATGAAATTGAAACAAAAAAGGGAAAAGATGTTTTTAGCAATATTATTAGTAGCTAGTTTTGTAATATACTTATTTATTAGTGAAGGCATTGGGAAAGACAATGGAACTATAGATGAAGGTATTGGGACAGACCAAGGAGATATATCCTTTAGTACACCGCATAACTTAAAATATATAGTTTATAATGATACCCGTTATGATTATCCTTCTGAATCCCATATTAAAAGTGATGCAAGCTTTGATAAAGAGGCATTTTTAACAATGGAAGAAATGGAATTTGTTCAATTTTATGATGAAGTATTGGAAGAATTTGTTTCAGTTGCTAGAAACTTCGTGGCAGGTGACTACATTTATATCTCAGATATCATAACAGGCATCTCATTTAATGAAAATGATAATAAAACTAGGATGAGTATTGGAGAATATTCAACACTTGTTTTTGAAGGGAGCCTTACAAAAAGGTTTAATGTAGGGGATGAAATTAAGTTGAAGTTTAAATTAATTCCAATTATTGAAGATGATATTTTTGTTACTTTAAATTACAATGTAAACTCAAAAAGACTAATCGAAGACTATTTAGTGGATTAAGAATGCTTTAAAAAAGCTTAATTACAAAATCCTTAACACGGTTAAGTAGGCTTGATTTGTAGGTCGCACAGAAAAATTATTTAAAACCCTTAACACGGTTAAGTATGCTTGATTTGTAGGTCACGCTGAAAATTTCTGTTTAGGGTTGATCAATTACTGAG
>CAYYRM010000187.1:0-5203 GCA_964474005.1 uncultured Eubacteriales bacterium | reverse complement strand
CCACTAGTTTTTTTACAATGTACAGGGCAATCTCTTGAACTTCCACTGAGGCTTGTTTAAGGATGATTTCTTTTTCTGTTTCAAATTGTTCTATGATTGAGTTAAACTGGGTGTTAAACTTACTTTCTAAGCTATCAATCCTTGACTGGCCTTCAGTGTAGCCTTTTTTGAAGCCTTCATTGTAGCCTTCTAGCTTCATTTGTTCTTTAATGGCCTCGGCTTCCCTTTGGGCAGCTTCAATGATTTTATTTTTTTCCAGTTGGGCTTGTTCTAAAATCTGTTCTGGTGTTAGTGGTTCCACTTGTTTATTGTTCTCAAACTCTTCCTCTGTAAATACAGGTAATTTAATGGCTTCAATGGTTCTAAAGTCAATGGCTTTAGCTTGATTCCCTTTTATTATCTTAGACAATTATCTCATCTCCCCCACCACCACGGGCAATGATGATTTCACCTGTATCTTCAAGTTTTCTTATTAGATTAACAATTTTTTGCTGTGCTTCTTCTATGTCACGTAAACGAACTGGTCCCATAAATTCCATTTCCTCTTTAATAAGTTCAACTTGCCTTTTAGACATATTTTTAAAGATCTTATTTGATACTTCCTCAGAAGCCACCTTAAGGGACATGGCCAGCTCTTGGTTATTAACTTCCCTAATAACCCTTTGAATAGATCTATTGTCAAGGTTGATAACATCTTCAAATACAAACATTTTCCTTCTAATTTCCTCAGCAAGTTCTGGCTCATCAACCTCAAGGTTTTCGAAGATGGTTTTTTCAGTTCCTCTATCCACCCTGTTAATGATATCTACGATTACATCGATACCGCCAGCCCTTGTGTAATCTTGATTGCTAAGGGATGACAGTTTTTGTTCTAATATCCCTTCCACTTCCCTTATAACCTCAGGGGAAGTCCTATCCATCACGGCTACCCTTTTAACTATATCGCTTTGTTTATCAGGTGCTAAACCTGATAATATGATACCCCCCTGTTCTGGTTGCAAAAAAGATAGTACTAAGGCAATTGTTTGGGGATGTTCATTGGCTAAATAGTTTAATAACTGCTGAGGATCCGCTTTCCTTACAAAGTCAAATGGCTTTACTTGAAGGGAAGCTGTAAGTCTACCAATAATATCTAAGGCTTTTTGATTTCCTAGGGCTCTTTCTAAAACATCTTTAGCGTAATCAATCCCACCTTGTGAAATAAAATCTTGGGCCATACATAACTCTTGAAATTCCTGAAGAATCATGTCCCTCTCTTCACTGGGAATCTTTCGGACATTTGCTATTTCTAAAGTTAGTTGTTCTATTTCTTCGTCTGATAAATGTTTAAATATTTCTGCCGAAACCTCTGGGCCTAAACTTATTAGCAGAACCGCGGCTTTTTTCTTTCCAGATAACCCATGCTTTGCCATAAACTCACCCCTATTCCTCTGCTAACCAAGTCTTTAGTACTTTGGTGAAACCATCTGGATTTCTTTTAGCTAATTTTCTCAATGAATCTGCTTTGTCTTTGTCTAAATTAATATCAATGTCTTTTGCATCAGTGGTTGCTGCTATAGGGGGTACTTGATAATCGCCTTTCCTTCTGAACAAAAGAAGTCCGAAAACAATCAGGGCACTTAACACTGTCCCTAAAATAAGGGCAGTATCCCTATTTAACCATGGCATCTTAATTTCAATCGGTGGTATTGGCTCTTGACCACCAGATGCAAATTGACCACTTAATACATTGATTTGGTCAAGCCTGTTTATAGGATCCAATCCTGAAGCCACAGATACAAAATCGCTGATGGCTTGTCTTTCTTCTTCGGATAAATCGCCATTAATCATAACAGCCACTGATAGCCTTCTTACTGCTCCAGGAGCCACAACTAAATGTTCCTTAACTTGATTAATTTCATAGTTAATTATTTCATGTCTTTTTTCTGCTTCACTTTGTCCATCTTCTAAGCCAGGGTAATATGGGATTTCACCATCTCCTGGGTTATAAGTTCCTCCACTGTTTCTGTAATATTCCTCTAGTACTTCCATACTTCTTATGATTCTTTCTCCATTTGTCAACGGGTCAAACAATTGCGTTTCCCTAACAAGCCTATCAAAGTTTAAATCTGCATTAATCATCACTGCTACATCACCGTAATAAAGTCTTAGTAATGATTTTAAGCTGTTTTGTAGCTCTGCTTCAAACTCTGCCTTGATACGCATGTTATCACGCATGTTATCCGTTTGGTATTGTTCTTGCCCGTCGCCACCTTCTAAGGGACGCATGTTTTGATCTGTTAAAAAAACATTATCAGGGGTAAGACCTTCTACACTATGTGCCACGAGATGCTTAATCCCTGTTATTTGACTACTGTTTAATGTTACACCATTTTGTAAAAACACTGTAACTGCTGCCTTGGCTGGTTCCCTTTCCCTTATGTAAATGGAATCCTTAGGTAGGGTTATGAGAACCTGTGCCCTGTTTACTTCGTTAAATAGCTCAATATTTCTTCTAATTTCCCCTTGAAGAGCCTGTAAGTAACGCATTTGTCTTTCTGACTCTGGAGCAAATCTACTTATATTTTCCAGCATTTCATAACCGATAACACCAGAATTTCTAGGCAATTGCTGACTAGCCATGTAGATCCTTACTTCATCGGCTTTCTTTTTATCTACCTGAATTCCTGTCCCGTCATCAACAACCTTGTAGTTTATATTTTGTTCTCTCAATTTTATGGTTATTTCTGCAATATCTTGGCTGTTTAAATTACTAAAGACAGTTTCCATATCGGAACTGAAAAAAGTAGGGACATCATGACCATGGTAGTCAGTATAAAAAATATTATTGCGAAAATTTTTGTTTTTTCTTTTGCTGGTTTTTCTGTCCAAAATCCATTGAACTGTTCCACCAGGTTTCCATTTAGCACATTCATTGCTTCACCCCTTAATTTCTATACCTTGGATTTATCCCTAAACTTGCATACGCATTATTTCAGTATAAGCCTCAACTGCCTTATTCCTTACCTGTACTGTCATTTGTAATGCAATATTTGCTTTTTCAGTGGCTATCATCACAGTATGTAAATCTATATCTTCACCTGCAGCTAATCTTTTGGTTAAGTTATCAGCCTCTAGTTCTAGTTTGTTTACCTCGTTTAAGGCATTTTTCAAATACTCACCAAAGCCAGTTTTGTTTTGCACATTAGCTTGGGTATTATTAACATTGTTAATTCCGATGTTAGAGCCTATTTTCTGAATCATGTTTTCCCCCCCTATCTACCAATTTCCAAGGATTTTAAAGCCATGGATTTTGTATTGTTAAATGCAGTGATATTTGCTTCATATGCCCTAGTTGCTGAAATCATATTGACCATTTCAGTAACAATTTCCACATTGGGCATTCTTACAATACCATTTTCATCGGCGTCGGGATGACTGGGCTGGTAAACTTCCAAAAATGGACTTTGATCTTCGACGATGGCCACGGCTTTAACCCCTTTTTGGTCAGTACCTTTTAACATACTATTTTTAAAATATTTATCAAAGCTATTTGATTCCCTAGCAGCTAAAACTACATCCTTTCTTCTGTAGGGATCTCCTGAGCTTGTCCTTGTTGTATTGACATTGGCAATGTTTTCAGAAATCACATCTAACCTCAATCTTTGAGCAGTTAATCCTGAGGCGCTTGTGTTCATAGTATTAAATATTGACATTTAATTACCTCCTTCCTTCACTTATTACCGTCTTCATTGTATTAAACTTATTTATTAACTGTTGGGTCATAGCTGAATGATAAATGGTGTTTTTGGCCATTTCTGCTGATTCCATCTCCACATCAACGTTATTGCCATCTAAACGCATGGTTGTCCTTGTATCTCTGTGTATGGTTGGTGAGATGTTATTTAAAGATTTACGCCCAACAGGGATGTGATCTGAATGTGTAATTGAACCTTTTATTCCTTTACGGTTTAAACTTTGTTGTAATGCGGTTTTGAACTCCACATCACTGCGTTTAAAACCAGGGGTATCTATATTAGCTAGGTTGTTAGCTAATACCTGTTGCCTTAGTGTTGCCCCATCAATGGATTTTTCTAAAACGTTATAAATTGAGCTTGAAAACAATCCTGTCATAGTTTCACCCCTTTTATTTATTTCTTTTTCTATTACCTAATACTAATTCGTGTTAATTCGGCAAAATCCTTTTTTTATCTCAATTTTTTTATTAATACTTTAGTAGTATTCTGTAAAATATTGTAGTTTTTTGTCATTTTGCAAATACGTTTAATCACCGTTGTTTCACAGGTTATAAAATTTTACTATATTATTATTATTTAGTATATATGGGAAGTATTTACTATAGGTAACCAAAAGAAAAAAGTGAAGGATTTAAAATCCCTCACTAGTTATTTCTCAGTCTTTTTAATTCATCTAGTAATTTTTCGTTTTTAATTTTTATATAAGTTCCCTTCATCCCTAGGGATCTAGACTCTATTACCCCAGCACTTTCAAATTTCCTTAGGGCATTTACTATAACTGATCGAGTTATCCCCACCCTATCAGCTACTTTAGAAGCCACCAATAGACCCTCGGTTCCTTTAAGTTCATCGAAAATGTGCTCAATTGCTTCTAGTTCAGAGTAAGAAAGGGTTGCCACTGCCAATTGTACTATGGCTTTGTTTCTTGCTTCTTCTTCAAGTTCTGAGGTTTTTGCTCTTATGATCTCCATACCTACAACGGTGGCACCGTATTCCGCTAATAATAAGTCTTCATCAGAAAACTCATCGGTAAATCTTGCTAATACCAGTGTGCCTAGTCTTTCTCCACTGCCAATGATTGGCACTATAGTGGTTATGTTATTTTCGAATAGGCATTTTTCTTGACCGTCAAAAACACACAAATGTTTAGCCTTCAAGTTTTGAGATGTTTCAGAAACCTTAAGTAATTGAGCATTGTATTCTTCAGGGAATTTACCTGAAGGTATTACTTCGTTTTTCATAACCTCACATTCAAAATCCTTTACAATGGCAGAACCTAAAATTTTACCTTTTCTACTGGCAACATATACATTGGCAGAAATAAGTTCTTTTAACACTTCAGCCATCTCATTGAAATCCACATTTTGCCCTGTATGTCTTTGGAGTAGCTTGTTAATTTTCCTAGTTTTGTTTAATAAATCTTGCATTTTTTATCCTCCTCGTATAATGTAGTTAGAACATTTGAT
>CAYYRM010000186.1:0-5226 GCA_964474005.1 uncultured Eubacteriales bacterium | reverse complement strand
ACTTATACAAAAAATCCTTTAGATCCGTTAGATCTGTGGCTGATTTATCTTATAAAAAAAGAACCCTATCAAGGGTTCTTAGTTAAAACAATATAATACCTAAAATACCAAAGGAAAGCAACAATAAAACTGGATGATACTTAGTATAATGTAATAGTAAAAATGCACCGATACATATAATAACATTGTAAACATTAAAGGTAACTAAAATGCTAGGAAAAGCTTCTTCAAAGGAAGCTAGACCAGAACCTATGGCCATCCTGAAGGTGGCAAAACCAATTAAAGCTATAACCCCAGATACGATACCCCTTAAAGCACCCTTAACATGGGGTAGATGCTTAGTTTTATTTATTACATATGCCAATATAACCATGGCTATAAAGGAAGGCATAACAACTCCTAATGTCGCTACAACTGAACCTAAAACCCCTGCGGTTCTATAGCCGATAAAGGTAGCGGAGTTTATGGCAATGGGGCCAGGGGTCATCTCAGCCACAGCAATGATATCTAAAAATTCCGCAGAGGTCAACCAACCATTTACTTCAATGATTTGCCTTTCAATAAGGGGAATCATTGCATAACCCCCACCAAAACTAATAATCCCTATTTTGAAGAAGGAAAAGAAGATATCCAGTAATAACATATTAGTTTCCCTCCTGTGCTTTAATTTCTTTTTTAATATCGTTGGTTATGAAAACAGCACCATATGCTGCTGACGCCACAATGATAAGTGCTGGATGAATACCTATGCCAACAAGAAGGGCGGCAGAAATGAAAAACAATATCCAACCATGGGTACCCTTAACCTTTTTCATCAATTTTATTGTAACAGAAATAAGTAATCCCACAACCGCAGGCCTAACACCACTGAAAAATGCTTGTGCAGCATGTATTTCCAATACAAAATCCAAAATTGTTGCTAAAGATAAAATGATAATAAATGATGGCATAACCACACCTAGGGTGGCAGCAATACTACCTGCTATGCCCTTAATTTTATAACCTAAGTAAATGGCAGTATTTATAGCCACGGCCCCTGGTCCAGACTGACTAACACCTAAAACCTCAACAAATTCATCATCTGAAACCCATTTTCTATTGTCTACAACCTCTTTTTGAATAATAGGCAACATGGCATATCCCCCACCAAAGGTAAACGCCCCTACCTTAAAAAAAGAAAAAAACAATTGTAACAGCATAACTTCATCTCCTCTAATTTACTATCAACTATTATAACTTAAAATTTTAGAGAATAGAAGGATTTTTTGTTTAGGGTACCGAAATTATAGGTATATAAAAAATACAATGGAGGGATTTTTAATGAATACCAATGAAATGATGAAATTGGCGCTTAGTATGGCAAATTGGACAGCAGATGAGCTCCCAGCAGATTGTGAGATATATCATCAAGGGGAAAATATAAAAAAAATATTGTTTGGCATAGACATAACACCTGCTGAGCTACAAATAGCTAAACAGATGGGTTACGACTGTGTTTTAGCGCATCATCCAACGGGATCCCTAAAAAGTTTTTATAATATCCTAAAAATTCAAGTGGATCAAATGGTCTCAAATGGTATTCCGAAGATAGAAGCGGAAAAAGCCATAGAAAAACTTACAAAAGCACAATTTTTAAGGGGAATGACAAACAATAATGAACATGTACCTTCGGTAGCCAGGCTTATAGACATGCCTTTTTTGAATATTCATTATCCACTGGATGAATTGGGAAGGGCAATAATGCAGCAAAAGGTTGATGAATTGCCAGAGGAGAAAACAGTACAACAGGTAATGGATAAATTACAAGAGATTCCAGAATTAAAAAATACATACCACGGTATACAACTACTCCATGGCCATAGGGAAAATGTTGTTAAAAAGGTTGTTGTGTCCCATGGAGCTGGAACCAATGGTGGATTTCCCGTGGCAAAGTCATATTTTGACAATGGAGTAGATGTGGTTATTTATATTCATATAGGCCCCCCAGATTTAGATAAATTAAATATCTTAGATTATGGAAACCTAATAGTGACTGGACACATCCCTGGGGATTTGGTGGGTATAGCTCCTTTTGTAAAAGTTCTTCGCGAAAAAGGCATGGAAGTAACCTGTATAAGTGGAATGGAAGGTCTATAAAACAAAAAAATATTTAATTATCAAAAGGATTATGGTATAATAAGGAATGTTAAAGGAGGGCTGAAAATGAAACATATTATTACAATAAACAAAGTTGTTGAAAGAAGCGATATGGGCTGTGGTGAATGCCAAACTTCCTGTCAATCAGCTTGTAAAACCAGCTGTACCGTAGGAAACCAAGTGTGTGAAAAAGTAGCCAATTAAGGCTGCTTTCTTTCTTTAAGCAGCTAATTTGTTAATATAATACCTTAGGAGTGAACCCATTGAAATTATTGAATTACTATAAGTTTTCTAGAAATGGAATAAATATTGTTTTGGATATACCAACAGGAGCAGTACATATATTTGACGATGTTTCCTACAAGATCCTTGATACTTTGGAAAAAGGTATTCCAGCGGACAACCTACACCTGCACTTAACTGATTATACCAAAGGGCAAATTCATGAAGCATTGGAAGAAATCTACGGTTTGGTAGAAAATAAAATTTTGTTTACCGAGGATTTAGGGCATTTACAGCAAAAACCAAATTCAGATATAATAAAGGCCCTATGCTTACATGTGGCCCATGATTGTAATATGACATGTAAATATTGCTTTGCTTCCACTGGCCATTTTGGCGGGGAAAGAAAATTAATGAATCTAGAAACTGCAAAAAAAGCAGTGGACTTTATTTTGGAAAAATCTGGTCCCAGAAGAAATTGTGAAATAGATTTCTTTGGAGGGGAACCACTATTGAATTTTGATTTAATTAAAGAAGTTATCACCTATGCAAGGGAAAAGGAAAAACCATTAAACAAAAATATCAGATTTACATTGACCACAAATGGTCTAAATCTAACACAAGAAATAAAAGATTTTGTCAATGAACACGGAATGAGCACCGTTTTAAGTTTAGACGGCAGAAAAGAGATTAACGACAATATGAGAAAGAATTTAGAAGGTCAGGGTACCCATGACATAATAGTAGAAAAATACAAGTCCTTTGTTAAGGGAAGAGATAATAAGAACTATTATATCCGGGGGACATTTACTGGAGAAAACTTAGACTTTTCCCAAGATGTTAAACACATTGTGGACTTGGGATTTAATGAGGTTTCAGTGGAGCCAGTGGTGGTTTCAGACTGCAGAAGCTATGCATTAATGGATGAACACTTAGAAACCTTAAAAGAAGAGTACTGGAAACTTGCGCACATGTATTTGGAGTACCATAACAATGGCAAGCCATTTAATTTTTTCCATTTTAATATTAACTTAGAAGGTGGACCCTGTTCTGCTAAAAGAGTAAGTGGATGTGGAGCAGGTGTGGAGTATTTGGCCATTGATCCAGACGGTAATATATACCCATGTCACCAATTTGTGGGAGATGAAAATTTTAAAATGGGTAATATTAATTCGGAATTCAATGGAGACAAAACAAAAAATGAATTTTTATCAAATTCTCTTTTTGATAAGGACGACTGTAAAAACTGCTGGGCACGGTACTTCTGCGGTGGTGGATGTCATGCCAATGCATATACCCATAACAATGATCTAAATAAACCATACAAACTTGGTTGTGAGCTTCAAAGGATTAGAACTGAATGTAGTTTGTACATTGAGGCAATGAAGCACTTGAAATAAAATAAAATGACTAGTATAATATGAGAATAAATACTGGTGAGGGGGAGAAAAATGGCTAAAGAAACAAAGAAAAATATTTCCCAAAATAAAGTAAACAAAAAGAAGAAAAAGTTTAGCACTTCTGATTTCGTGGCAATGGGGGTTTTTGGATTAATTATTCTCATCGTCCTAGGTTCAGTGGGATATTATTATGGCTATCACAGACCCACGACTAATAGGATTGTATCTCAAAAAGCTGAGGAATTTACAAAATTATTCTATGATATTGATTATGAGAATGAGGATTACTCCTTTGAGCCTTTATATGAGTATTTAAACTATGACAGGCAAGTGGTACTAAGTAGAAATGAAGCGAACATGAAAAACAGCAGAAGATTACAAAGGATGAAAGTTACAGTACATGAAGTTGAATCAATTGTGGTGGAGTCAGGTTGGGATACTGCAAGAGTTAGGGTAAATATGTACTATACAGAAGTGACTATCTCCACAGAAGACCCAAAACCAGTTTGGGGTATAATGTACTATGATTTTGAAAACCTTGATGGAGAATGGTTAATTAAATCATATGCTCCAGGTACCCTTAACGAAACCAACCTATTAAATGAAGAGCGACAATAATAAAAAGTAACCCTCGGGTTACTTTTTTTTACTGAATTTTATTAACTATTTTTGTGGTTTTCAGCCATATCTAAATAGATACCCACAGATTTTTTTATTTTAGCTTTTTCTTCCTCGGTGGTTTTTCTTACCGCTTTGCCAGGTAGTCCCACGATTAGTGAATCATTATCATAGGTTTTGCCAGGGGGGACCAAAGATCCTGCACCTACAATGGATCCTTCTTTAATTACAGCATTATCAAGGACTGTGGAGCCCATACCTACCAAAGTGTAATTTTCAATTTTACACCCATGTAAAATTGCATTATGACCCACTGTAACACCTTCGCCGATGACTAGGGGTGTATTGGTATCCACATGCAGTACACACCCATCTTGAATATTGGTGTTTTTACCAATGGTTATTTTAGCCATATCACCTCGTATTACAACATTGGGCCATATGTTAACACCCTCTTCAATTGTTACATCACCAATGATAACAGCGGAATCATGGATAAAGGTGTTTTCATGAATTCGCGGGGCTATTCCCATATATTTTTGTATCATTTATCAAACCTCCCTTTTGTTATATTTTACAAATAATCAATGGATAAGGCAAATTTAATCTAAAAAACCCTTAACACGGTTAAGTCCCGCAGAGGAAACCCAGTTCTTATGTATTCTCGTAGGTCCGCGGAGTTGATTTAAAAAATAGTGGAAAGTTGAAGGTAGAAAGTAGAAGAAAAAACAAAACCGTTTACACTAAATTACACGAAAAAGAACAAAAAGCAATACGAGACTTTAAAAAATACAAAGTACCCAAACAGCCATGTTTCAGTGGGACCTGCAAAAACCGCAGTAAATATAAA
>CAYYRM010000185.1:0-5228 GCA_964474005.1 uncultured Eubacteriales bacterium | reverse complement strand
GGTTTTTACGGAGTAACCATTTGCACCCTTTTGTACCACGTTTTTTTCACCCTTAGGTAGGTTTGGATTTTCGTTATACTCAGTTTTGAAGTTTATTATTCTCTCTTCCGATTCAAATGTAACTTGCGGAAAATGTTCTTTAAAACTATAAAAATCTACAGTTACATGGGTAGGAGATGTAACAGTATTGATAATAATTCCGTAAGGTGTATTATTTTTGAATTTAAAATCTGCGTTAGGGTAAGAAACTGCGGCATCTAGCCCCAAAGGCATGTATGTTATTGGTCTACTATGATTATAACGTTGTGTAACTTGCAAATTTGCTTTTAGAACACCCCAATAAATTGTGGAAGAGAGCTGGCAAACTCCTCCACCCAAACCAAGGACAAATTGGTTATTTGAAATTACATAAGCTTCTTTATAGCCGTTACTTGTACCGAATGGCCCTGCTAAGGAATTATATGAAAATTCCTCGCCAGGTTTTAATAAATAATTTTTTATTTTAGATGCTGCATTACGAATGTTATGAATTCTATTTTCCCCAGTCCCTGCATAGCTTGTGGAAACAGAGAATAACAGCTCCTCGACCTTTAGATTAGACAAATCTTCAGATGTAGTGATAGGTGACACTGTATCAAAGTATATTTCGGAATTGTAGATATTATCATTTATGCTATTTTTAACTTTATTTAAGGTGTTTTCTAAATTAACACTAATACCTTCTTGATGAGGTTTTATACTGACTTTTTTATCTGTGGTGATTTCAAATAAAGCATCGATGGGTTTTTGATCCACCTGTTCTTTAATTTCCAATAATTTATCTGTAAAAGATTCCAGTACAGTGAAATCAATATTATAAGATTTTGGATTTTTTTTAAGTTGTCTTCTTACCCCAATAGATTTAAACATACCTGCTTGTTCAATTTCACTAAAGATGTCACCTAAGGTTTCTTCAATGTTATATTCTATAATTTCAATCAAAGGAATCTGCCAATTTTGCCCTAAAGCCTCTAAGGTAAAATTTATATTTAAATCTATTTCGGATTCAAGAATTTCCACAGCTTCAGTTAAAGTTTTCCCCCCTAAATCAATATCATGTACTGATATACCTTGGTAAAACCTTCCAGAATATTTACGATGATTTAATATGGTGGACCCTAAAAATATGGTAAACACCAGTACAAAAGTAGATGCAACTGATATATAAATTATTTTTTTTTTATCCATAATAATAAACACCTCCTGCACTAATATTATTTGCGGAGGTGTCATTTTATACTATATATGAATTCTTTTTTCTTTTATCTCTAACAGTGTACTTTTTAATAAATTGATGGATGCTAGGTCTGGTTGATAAACAAATTCAACGATTTCTTTATTGTGGAAATTACCCAAAAGCTTGTTTAGTTTTAAGCGTTTACCTGGTGATGTAATGAAATATTTATAGTTAGGTAGTACTTTAACCAGTGTATCATCGTCCACATTTTCCGTTAGAAATTGCGTAAACTCCAAATGATTTATCCCAGCCCCTTGAATACTTGACCTAACTTTATTTGCAAATATTTCCGATTGACACACCAATGCTACATTTTCTTCAGCGGGGAACCGTGCAATTTTAACTATGGATTCTAATTGTGGAGAAAGGGCGATGGGAATGATTTCACTATCCTCAAATGCCACCATGGATTTTACTTGATTGTGGTGGAAAAAAGTAGTTACTAATATATCTGCCTTTTCAGCTAGGAACGAGTACTGGTTAGGATTTGCAACAATTTCATCAAGTAAAATTGGCTCCACTGGTACCGATAAATGCTGAGATAATTGCTTTGATATATAATTAACTTGCTCTTTGTTGCACTCAATGAAATAAACCTTTACGGAATTTAAAATATCTTTTTTCTCCCGTGCCCTAACATACATAATGGCTAATATTTCATCTATGGAAAATCCCATAGAAAGACCTTCATCAAGGCAAATATCCACTACCTTCATAAGCCTTTCTTTTCTACTTTCCTTTTTCAGTGCTTCATCAGCCTCAGCTACAAAAGTTCCCCTACCCTGTTGGCAGAAAAGTATTCCTTCTGCCTCTAATTCTTGATATGCAACGCTTATGGTATTTCTACTTACATTTAGCTCCTTTGATAATTCCCTCTCTGTAGGTATTTTCATCCCATGCTTCCAAATTCCTTCAGTTATTAAGCGTTTTATGTTGTCCTTAACTTGGATATAAAGAGGTATTTTACTTTCCTTTTGTAAAACAAAGTTAGTCACTTTAACCCCCTCCTTTTATTTACACCTCTCCTCAAACATGTTTACTAATTTGCTCTTTATATTTTCTGGTATATCTACCGTACCCATCAAGAAACATTTATTTTTACCTTCCCCATGGCAATCAGAGCCACCAGTAATAATTAAGTTATGCTCATCAGCTAGCTCTTCATAAACAATCATATCTTCAATACTATTCTCGCTATGGTATACCTCAAGACCGTCTATATGAGGTAGTAGTTCATCCACAACTTCTTCAGAGTTAACAAGTCTAGGGTGGGCTAATACTGCGATACCACCACTTTCTCTAATGACACTTATTGCCTCATAAGGTGTTAACTTGAATCTTTCAACATAAGCTGGTTTACCTATGTCAATGTACTTGTCAAAGATTTCCGAAACAGTTTTTCCATAGCCTTTTTTTATCATTGCCAAAGCAACATGGGGTCTACCTATGGACTCCCCTTTTCCCTCTAATAGTACATCTTCATAACTTACTTTAATATCTAAATTCTGTAGTTTTTCAACTATCCTTTTTACCCTACCAACTCTTCCTTCCCTTAGTAGTTCAAGGGTATCGCTGAGTTTTGTATTATTAATATCAATAAAATAACCTAAAATATGGACTTCTTTTTTTTTGTATTCGGTATTTATCTCCACACCAGGTATGATGTTAATATTATATTTTGGAGCCAATTGAATGGCTTCAAATACACCTTTAATAGTGTCATGGTCAGTAATTGATATATAATCTAAACCCAGATCTTTGGCCATTTGTAGAATTTGTTCTATTTTTTGGGTGCCATCTGAATGAGTGGAATGAAGGTGCAGATCCATTTTTAACCTCCTATATGGTTTTTTCTAAGAATTCTAGGAAATTAGTATAAAATATCTTTTCTACATCTTTACTAGAAAATCCTCTTTTTAGCATTTTTTCAGATAGTGACTTAAAATCCCTAACGTCATTAATTCCCTTGGGTAATGCATTCACCCCATCGAAATCACTTCCCAGTGCCACATGCTTAACTCCCACTAAATCAGCAATATAGATCATATGATTTATTATACTGTCAATTGTGGCATCTTCTGTATTATCCGATAAAAAACTTGGGAAAAAGTTTATACCTATAAGGCCATCTGATTGTGCAATGGCCTTTATCTGCTCATCTGAAAGATTTCTTATGTGAGCACATAATTTCATGGAATTAGAATGTGAAGCTAATATGGGTCCCCTTCCAATACTAACACAATCCCAAAAACCTTTGACTGATAAATGTGATACATCCAATATCATTTTATTGTCATATAATCGATTAACAACCTCCTTGCCAAAGGTTGTTAATCCACTGCCACTTTCCTCAGAAATACCATCACATATCCAGTTTCTATTATTCCAAGTCAAGGTCAATGCCCTGATACCCAGTTCATAAAATACGTCTAATAGGTCTATACTTTTATTTATAACTTCTCCACCCTCTAGGCTTAGAAGTACTCCAACTTTCCCAGATTCTAGCTTTGACAAATCTTTCGAGTTTTTCACTAAAAAAAGTCTATGGTCTTTTTCAATGGCTTTTAGCATTTTATTAGTTGTGGTTAAACCAATTTCCAAAGCTTGATTATACATCTTAGGCTCAACAAAGATTGCGAAAAATTGTAATAATACATTTGTAGAAATTAAACGTTCCATATCAATATGACCTACTTGATTTAATCCATGGAAATTATAATTTGGGTTATCAAAAAGTAGTAGGGTATCACAGTGACCATCAATAATCTTAAATTCACTCATTTTATCTTACCACCTTATCCATAAAATTATAAAACCTGTTTACGAAAGTAAACAGGTTTTGGGCTTGTTACCTAGGTTCAACAATCAACTTGATGGCTGTTCTTTCTTCCCCATCAATTTGAATGTCTGTAAAAGCTGGAATACAGATTAGGTCAACTCCACTAGGTGCTACAAATCCTCTAGCAATTGCTACAGCTTTGATAGCTTGATTCAATGCCCCAGCGCCGATGGCTTGAAGTTCTGCTCCGCCTCTTTCGCGAAGAACCCCTGCAAGTGCACCTGCAACTGAGTTTGGATTAGATTTAGCTGATACTTTTAATACTTCCATTACTGATTACCCCCTCGAATATAGAGTATTTTATATTTTCTCTTTATATATATTCTACAAGAAAATAAAAATACCTTCTTTTTAAAAAAAATTATATAATATTATCCAACAATTCGTATAGGGGTAATTATTTTATTTTCAAAATCTAGGAAAACTCCATTTAACTGAGCTAGGCCTTCAGTTAAAACAGAAAATTTTGTGGGCATTTTAGTAATAAACTTTTCTATTACAGCTTCCTTTTCAACACCGATGATTCCATCATAAGGACCTGTCATACCTACGTCAGTTATATAAAGGGTTCCCTTTTTTAATACTCTATGATCTGCTGTTTGCACGTGGGTATGTGTTCCCACAACTGCATTGACCCTGCCATCAAGATACCAACCCATTGCTAATTTCTCAGAGGTTGCTTCAGCATGAATATCCACCAGTGAATAATCATATTTTATTTCATTTAGTATTTCATCCACTGTCCTAAAGGGACAGTCTAAGTTATCTAGGTAAACTACCCCAGAAACATTTATTATTAGAACTGTTTTGCCATTTACATTAACAGTGGTATAGCCTTTACCAGGGGATTCTTTCGGATAGTTCCCAGGTCTTATTATCCTTAAATCATTCTCTAAGAGGGGTATTATCTCTTTTTTATCCCAAACATGATTACCCATAGTTATAATTTCAATACCACTTTCGAATAAGTCGTCTGCCACTTTCTCAGTTAACCCCTTACCACCAGCTGCATTTTCTCCATTGGCTATTATAAGATCAGGTCGAAATTCTTCAATTAAACCATTTATTTTATCCTTTAAAATATCTCTTCCAGGACTTCCTACTATATCTCCA
>CAYYRM010000184.1:0-5280 GCA_964474005.1 uncultured Eubacteriales bacterium | reverse complement strand
GTTTGTAAGTGTCTCACAACACTTACCTTTTCAGGTACGGCATTATATGCTTATACCCTAGCACTATAACGGGTGCAATTTCCCGGCATAACCTACTCCCCCTTGGGTTTTTCAGCATGCAGCATCCGAGACCATATTCAATGAGTTCTTCTCCACCCCTTTTCAGCAAACGAGGCTCTCTGTAAAAGAATCATCCCATCTACTCTTTCCCATCATCGCTTTTACTTATTATGTACTAATATATCCCAGAAAATATTCCTATGTCAAGAATATTTTGGTCTGTGGGTTTTACTTAGAAGGTTTATTAACTCTATTTAACAAGTATTGACATTGTGACAACGATGTCATATAATAAAATCAAGAAATGACATAGCTGTCGTATTTTTTTAGTATACTAATGACAACGGTGTCATTATATAAAGAAAGGTTGGTGCCAATTGCCTAGTCAAACATTTTTTAACTTACCAGAAGAAAAAAGAACCAGAATACTAGATGCAGCCATCGAGGAATTTTCAAGTAAAGCATTTAATGACGCTTCTGTGGCTAGTATTATTGAAAAAGCAGAGATTCCTAGAGGAAGCTTTTATCAATACTTTACTGATTTAAAAGATCTTTACAAATATCTCTTTGACATAATAGCTGATAAAAAGTTGATATATCTGAACGATGCCATGGCAAGCTTCCATACAGGTGACTTTTTTGAGATATTAAAAAAGCTATACATGGGTGGACTTAAATTTGCAGTATCTGAGCCCCAATTAGCCAAAATAGGTAGTAAGTTCGCCCAGGAAAAAGAAGATTTCCGCAAAGAAATAATGGGAACTTTAGAAGGGAAGACATCAGATTTTTACTATAACCTTTTAAAATCTAGCCAACAAAAGGGAGAAATTGACCCAAAAGTTGATCTAGAAATGGCTGCACATATCTTTACAACCATGAATCTTTCACTAATTGATTATTACTTAACCAAGGCAAAGAACGAAGATATCTTAGAAGATACTGACATGTTAATGGATATCATAGACAAAATGTTTTATATCTTAACCCATGGAGTAAAAAGTAAGTAATTTTGGTATCTATGAAAGATATCAACTAAAATAACCCTAAATTTGGGGAGGAGGATTTATATGTTTATTGTTAAGGACCTGACATTTAAATACCCAAAGAATAACGAAAACACCATTAAGGGTATCTCCTTTGAAACAAAGAAGGGGAAATCTTTGGTCTCCTAGGACCCAGTGGTGTTGGTAAAAGTACCACTCAAAAGATTTTAATCAAGCTTTTGGATAACTATCAGGGTGAGGTTACGTATAATGGCAAAGATTTAAGATCTTTGGGCAAAGACTTCTATAACGATATTGGAGTAGGATTTGAAATGCCTGTTCACTTTTCCAAGCTGACAGCCCAAGAAAACATTAACTTCTTTAAAAAGCTATATCGCTCATCTGCAGATACCGATGCACTCCTTAAAAGGGTTGGTCTATATGAACATAAGGATAAGCAGGTTAATGAGTACTCAAAGGGTATGAAGGCTAGGCTAAATTTTGTAAGGGCCATGCTAAACGATCCCAAAATCTTATTCTTAGATGAGCCTACCAATGGTCTTGATCCAAAAAATGCCCGTATAATTAAAGATATCATCAGAGAATACAGGGACAACGGTGGTACTGTCCTTTTGACAACCCACCTTATGAACGATGTGGATGAACTATGTGATACGGTGGCATTCATGGCAGATGGGAAGATTGCTGAAATAGATACACCTAAAAACCTAAAACTAAAGCATGGTATCCGTAATGTGGAAGTGGAATACACAGAGGATAATTCTGTGGTTAAAGACTCATTCGAGCTAGATAACCTTGGTGACAACCCTACATTTTTAAATTTAATTAAAACTAAACAAATACTAACTATCCACAGCAAAGAAACAACCCTTGATGATATATTCATCAAAACGACTGGGGTGGAGAAATATGAATAACTTCGGAGTATTGTTAAAAGGTGAGCTACAAAGAATGCAAAAGTACCATATATTAGGCGCAAGTTTTTTGGTTTCCCTGATTTGGATAGCTGTTATGCATTTTTCAGGTATTGAAAACGTAGACGGAATTTTTCCTTTACTGCTTTTTGTGGATGCCACTACCATGGCAATGCTTATGGTGGGTGTAACAATGTTTTTCGAAAAACAAGAGGGAACTTTAAAAACCCTATTGGTTTCACCTATTAATAAAGTAGAGTACATTTTGGCAAAATCCATGGCCAACGTAACCTCAAGCCTTTTATCACTGGTTCTTTTATACACCTACGCTAAAATATTTAAAGACTTAGATGTGAATGTTTTAGGACTATTTGCAGCTGTGTTTTTAATCGCCTTTTTCCATTCTTTACTGGGATTTATCCTGATGTATAACACAAGGGACTTCACATCACTACTTATGGGAATAATGGCTTATTCCTTTGTCATAATGATACCTGTATTACTAAACGAAATAGGGGTCCTAGCCGGTGATATGGCTGACAAAATCTTAATGATTCTGCCTACCAAAGCTGCATCCACACTGCTTTTTGCCACCACTGGCATAGGAGAAACATGGGCCATTACTTTTTCAGTAGTTTACCTCCTAACTGCCACTGGGGTTTTATACAAAGTGGTTACATCTAAGTTCGATGATTTTGCAGTAAAAGAAAGTGGGGTGTAAACTATGTTTAGTAGTTTCTTTTCCAGTGAACTAAAAAAATGGGTCAGAGACCCAATGATGGCTTTTATGATATTTTATCCACTAATTTTTGGAATTGTAGGAAGATATGTATTGCCCGCATTAGCAGAGAACAGTGTATTCAACGTGGATGCCTATGCAGACTTCATCCTGGCAGTACTTGCACTAATAACACCTTTCGCCTATGGAGCATTGGTGGCATTCTCCATATTAGACGACCGAGATGATCACATTTTAACTGCCATAAATGTAACACCCCTTAGCCTAAACCAATTCCTATCCTTTAGAATGGCAATGGCCACGCTGCTGGCATTTATAGCCTCCATATTTATAATGTGGTTTGCAAATGTTGGGGATTTAAGCTTAGCGGTTATGGCATCCATAGCTCTACTAAATTCACTAACAACACCAATGGTGGGCTTTTTTATAAATGCATTTGCCACAAACAAAATCGAAGGCTTTGCAGTAATGAAAGGATTCGGAATGGTTATTATACTACCCGTAGTATCCTTAATCTTCACAGACGCAAAGGAATTTATCTTTGCACTGGCCCCAGGTTTTTGGCCAGCCAAGGCCATAAGCACTGTTATCAGAGGTCAAGAACTCCTAAACCTAACCTACAACCAATACTACTTCATAGGCTTAGCCTATGTACTTGTTTTACTGGTACTATCATATAAAATATTTCTCAAGCGAACCAAGATTTAAAGATTCGGGGTCAGGCTTTAGTAATTAAATTACTAAAGCCTGACCCCTTTAATTTAATTATTCTTTGGTTCCACTTTATTTGTTGCCATTAGGTATGAGTGGAAGAAGTATTCCACCAGTCCTACTATTAGGGCGAATACTATTAATCCTTGGATGGTTGGGGTAAAATCCCTTTGAAAAAGTGTGATCACATAGCCTGAAATAAATGTCAGCATTACATCCGCTGCTGTGGCCATTATATTGCTCCTAGATGGCAAAATAATCATATCTGCCACTAGGTAGTTAGCTACGAAAGCCAAAGCTGCTGCAAGAAAAATCCAACGTACATCATTTCGCTGAAACATATTGAGCCCAATCCATGCGGCTCCAAAAGTCAAAGTAAACTTAATCAGTAACGCAGATACAGATTTACTCATCTTATACCTCCATTGGGTCAGGCTAGGGTAATTCCACAGTGGAATTACCCTAGCCTGACCCCGTTTTTTCTATTTGTTTGGTGCTACTTTATCGTCATTTTTTAGATACATATGGAAGAAGAATTCGGCCACTGTCACGATAATTGCGAATATCAGTAAACTGGTAAATGATGTTGCAAAATTAACAGAAAAGGCATCTATTGCGTATGCAATTATTGCAGCCATCAGACCATCACCCACTGAAGCAATTACGTTACCCAGTGAAGGTAGAACTAATAAATCCCCTACGACGTAATTTATTATTGTTCCTAAAGTAGCCACCCACAAGGCCCAACCCATGGTATTTCCATCAACTAAGGTAAAGGCAACCCATGCAGCAGCAAATGTTATTATTAGCTTAACTAACAATGCAGTTGTGGTTCTACTCAAGATAATCATTCCTCCTTTTACATAGTAACAAAGTTATTTTCCCTCATAAATTAACTCCTCACCCTGGTAATTTTTATGGCTTCAAAATTACTTTTATACAATCATCCACTTTGCGATCAAATATTTCATATCCATGTTCCCCTTGGTCTAATGGTAGTACATGGGTAATTATATCAGTTGGGTCAAACTCTCCTTTTTTTATTAAATCTAAAATTGGATTAACATACGAATGGGCAGGACATTGACCCATTTTAAGGGTTATATTTCTTGAAAAAAAGTCTCCAAGTGGAAACATATTATACCTTGCTCCATAAACTCCAACCATGGAAACAGTACCACCTTTTCTCACGGCTTGGGTAGCAATTTCTATGGCAGACTTTGAACCTCCTTGTAGCTTCAAAGCACTTTCTGCCATTTCCAAGTATGTCATCTTTCCATCCATTCCAACACAGTCTATGACTACATCTGCACCGCCACCTGTTATGTCCTTAATATATTCACCAGTATTATCGTGATGATCAAAATTTATTGCCTCTACCTGATTATACTTATTTGCATGATTTAGTCGATAGTCGATATAGTCAACTGCAATTATTCTACCTGCACCTTTATAGGCTGCCCACTTTTGTGTTAAAAGCCCCACGGGTCCGCAGCCCAAAACAACCACCGTATCTCCTTTCTTCATACCTGAGATATCTACACCCCAATAGGATGTGGGTAGTATGTCCGTTAAAAAAAGCACCTGCTCATCACTGAGTTCCTCTGGAACCACTGTTGGTCCAACATTAGCATATGGTACCCTTAAATATTCTGCCTGCCCTCCATCGTATCCACCAAATGTTTTACTATAACCAAATAACCCTCCAACTTCTCCATTGGCATTTGAATTGTCACATTGTGTCCAAAGGTCATGTTCACAATACCAACAGTCTCCACAGGATACAGGGAATGGTATTATTACCCTATCTCCTTTTTTTACCCTTGTTACCCCTTCTCCAACTTCCTCTACA
>CAYYRM010000183.1:0-5301 GCA_964474005.1 uncultured Eubacteriales bacterium | reverse complement strand
CAAAAATCTGGTATTTCAGTATTCCCTTCTTCCTTAATTATCTCATTTCTAAACTTTCTAACCTTTGCCAACAATTTGAATGGCTCTCTTCTCTCAATTCTGTAATCCATGGCAGTACCACCCTCCAATTTAATTTTTATAAGAAGGCGACTGAAGGATTTTAATCTTACACCTGCACGTCTTGCCACATTGGGTGTTACCCCATGAAACCTAGAAAAAGCCTTGGTAAAACTCTCTGGAGAAT
Source organism: uncultured Eubacteriales bacterium (assembly GCA_964474005.1). Classification (GTDB taxonomy): domain Bacteria; phylum Bacillota; class Proteinivoracia; order Proteinivoracales; family Proteinivoracaceae; genus Alkalicella. The sequence continues at coordinate 5,057 of CAYYRM010000183.1, read as the reverse complement.
CATACCCGTATTTTAGGGCAATATCTATAACCTTATTATCCGATGCACAAATCTCCTGCCCAGCCAATGTTAGTCGTCTACTTCTGATATATTCATTGGCTGTGATCCCTGTAACTAAACTAAAAGTCCTATGAAAGTTATAACTTGACATGAATACATGTTCGGCAACATCTTCATAGCTGATAGGCTCTAATAGATGCTCTTCCATGTAATCGATGGCCCTTTGCAAGCTTTGAACAAAATCCATTTCCCTCACCTCCTGATTAAATTGTACTAAAAGGCAGATGTTCTTTCCTGTCCTACCTTGCTGTGATTTGTCTTATATCAACTTAATCAAAATATCTCCACTGCATCTTTAGGGAGGGTTCTTACTTGCCTTAAGTATTCAGTCATATTTATATCATCCTGCATTGGGTACTGAAAACCGAAATTCTCTGCCACTTCCAACGCCAAAGCCCTATACAGCTCACAAGTAATAAATATGGATTCCCACATGTTGTCATAGTCACCGTCGGAATAGGTTTTTAAGTACATATCCCAATATTTTATTGGTAAAAACTTCTTATAGTATTTACCCAACTTCCCTGGGGAGACATTAAAATCATTATTTAACCCTATCCACCAGCTAATCATATTATCAAGATATTTCTTTGATGTATACTCAAACATCCATTTTGCATATGGTAACTCATCTCTCCAAATACCTTTTCCCACGTTTTGCAAACACCACCAGAAATCATTTACCTGACTATTAAACTCAGCTTCCGTTGGTCTTTTGACAAAGTAATCTACATCTGTGGGTGCTGGAATTTCAGGAAGGATATTATCCTTATCCAAAATAGGTACGGTAAGTTTGTCTTTTTTATACTCCTGAAGCATTGTTTCCTTGGTTTGTAGGGTTAGGTCTATTCTGTTCCCATCTTTAAAAAGCATTAAGTAAGCATATCTTGCATCAAAATCCATATCCCGCCCTAAACTTTTATCATTCTTGTCTGGCTCTTGAATCATTAGTAACTGACCAAATACGTCCACCCATTTCTCGTCATTTATAAAGGACTTTGTCTCAGTTACCACGTAGACAATATCATAATCTTGAAATATATCCTTAGGTACATTGGGGTTTGTCCTTGAACCATTCATGTAAACTGCCCTTATCCGTTGATCCTTCTGTGCCACACTGATTATCAGATCCATCATCTCTTTTTCACTTCTCAAACTTTCCACCCCCGTTTTAGATTAATAATTTAAAAGAAACTCAAAAGTGAATTACCACACATCCTTCAATGCAATATTCACTTGCTTTAGTTTAAAATCCCTATATCCCTGGGATTGGCCCCACTCCATCATACTTTTGTATTCAGGATGTGAACTATCAGCAATTATCTCAAGAAACTCTTCAAAACCTGATGATCCACCTACATCCTCAGGAGGAGTATTACCTTCTCCAGCTAGACAAATAGGGTGATTTTTATCGTAACCGTCAATAAATTCTTCTACTTCAATATGATGTTTCCATGTATCACCAAAATCATAAATATATTTCATTTCTCTTGGTAAATAATCAGAGAGTTTCTTTTCTTTTTCGTGAATCATTGGTATTTGAGAAGGAAAATCATAAGCTTCATCATGGGAAATTAAGTTAACTATTGGAGTAAAACCCTCTTTTAAATAAATTGGATGGTAAGGATTCAAGCTTTTAGATGACACGTCACTGGCCTCATAAATATAAAATTCATGCAAATGATAATCCATCCAGCCAAAAGTTTCTTGAATTGTCCTATGGAATTTCTTAAAACTCATTTCTACAGGAACAATTAGCCTACGCCAGATCTCTCTATTTTCAAGCTTTAATGTAATCTTAAGTTGTACAGCTTTGCAGTTAAAAATCGTCCTTCCAGCAAACTCCTCTAAATCTTTGTATAATTGTTCATTGGGATAAATGTAGTCCTTTTTCCCTTCACTAATTAAAAAACCACTCAGTTTAACACCCATAATAGTTTGATGTAAAGAATCTGGTTGCAACACATCACTTAAAAAATGTGCATTATCACAAGCTTTATTCAACTTACCCACAAGGCTTCTATCCTTTGTTTTTGCGTACCTATATTCTTTTGATTGATTTATAAATTTTTCAATAATTTCTTCATCTATTAATTCTTCCCTAAAGGTCTTCACAATAGCTTCTTTAATATGTGCATCTAAGTTCTTGAACTCCTTAGCCTTTAAACCGTGTAAAACAATAACATACTTATTTTTATCATTTAACAGAACCACTGCCTTCTTTCGATTTAAGGTTATCAAATTTGCATGCCAAGAAAACAAGGGTTCCTCTTGGGCATCAACAGGCTTAATTTTCATTTCATCTAAAAGCTTCTTTGTACATTGAATTAACACAAAAACACACTCCTCTTTAAACTGTATACCGATTATTCCAGCTCTTTGGAAATCCTAATTTATTTGCATATGAGTAACGTATTAGTTGTCCATGATGTTGAATCTCATGTTCTAACAGGTCAAATAACAGCTCTTGATTTAGGGACCCTATATTGGCACCTTGTAAAAATTCCACAATGTTTCGTGATGATACTTCTAACTTACTTAAAACAAGGGATTTATCTTTACAGTCAATTAAGCTACATGAAAAACCATCCCATTGCCCCATTTTCAGAGCCTTTAAGTAGCTCTCACGGGCTCCTATTATACACCAAGCCTGTTCACCTATGGTATTAGATGGCTTGCCTTGGATATTCAAAGATAAGGATTCTTCGGGGATGAAATTATAAAAGTCCAATGTTAAGTTCATGGCCCTTTTAATCCTTAAAAGCAATACATCATCCATTTGTTTCACTCCTTTAATGGCAAAATCCAGTTAATCTTTTAAGCAATTTTCTCTATTATATCAACAGCTAGAAAACCTTACCATATTATTAAAGCTAGATTTAATAAAAAGTTCAAACTTTATATATTGAGTGACCTTGTAAAGAGATGTATAATTTTAAAGTTGACTATTTCTGTACTGAAGTTATTCGAAAGGTGTGATATTTCCATGAATAAGCTTTGGACAAAGAACTTTTCTATTATTACATTTGGAACCATCATATCCATGATGGGAAATGCCGTAAGTAATTTTGCCCTAGGTCTGGTGGTGTACAATAACACCAGCTCAACACTGCTCTACTCTTTATTTATTATACTGGGAACACTTCCTAGGGTAATAGTCCCAATGATTGCAGGTCCCTATGTGGACCGTTCTTCCCGCAAAAGCATCATAATAACCATAGATACCATATATGGTTTTCTTTTCCTAAGCTTTGCATACGTGACATATGTAGGTTTTTTTAACTACCCCATCTATATTTTACTTAGTCTAATTCTAGGAACCTTAGACAGTGTTTACCACGTGGCCTATGAAAGCCTGTATCCTGAATTCATCACAGAGGGTAATTATTCCAGAGCGTACTCCATAAGCTCCCTAATCTACCCCATCGCCAACACAATAATGGTTCCCATAGCTGGTTTTGCCTACGCGTATGTGGGGGTAGCACCATTGTTCTTGTTTAATGCCATCACCTTCTTTATAACTCAATTTGTTGAAAGATTCCTTGAAGCTGAGGAAGCCCACTTAAAAAATACAACAGATGGAGTTATTAAGCCAAAACATAATTATTGGGATGACCTAAAAGAAGGTATCAGTTATATAAAGAACGAACCTGGTCTTATGGCTATCACTGCATATTTCTTTATATCTATGATGACATCTGCCTCGGCTCGAACTCTGCTTCTACCTTACTTTACTAGTTTAGATAAGGTACCTCAATATTCTGTTCTAATGTCCATCTCAACCATGGGCCGTATTATAGGGGGATTAGTCCACTACAAGTTCAGATACCCCACGGAGCAAAAATTTAAAATTGCAGTTTGTGTCTACGTGTCAGTGGCTGCCTTAGAGGGAGTGCTACTATACCTTGCTTACCCACTTATGGCAGTATTCTACTTCCTAATAGGACTTTTAAGTGTCACTTCATTTAACATTAGAATATCTGGCACCCAAAGTTACATCTCCTCTGACAAACGGGGTCGCTTCAATGGAATGTTTATGATGATAACTATGCTTGGGTCCATAATCGGACAATTTGCCTCAGGGCTACTGGGAGACATATTCCCAATCCCCTATGTTATCACAAGTTTCATGTTTATAAATATCATAGGAGCATTAGTCATAATGCTCAATAACCGCCCAGCTGTTAAAAGGGTTTATAATCAGAATATATAAATCAAAAGAAAAGGAACCAGTTCTGCACTGGTTCCTTTTGTTACGCCCCCATATAATCACTTTTAAGCATCCCTAACACAATACCATCTTGGAATTGTCCCTTGAAAAAATCCCTCTGTCTAAGCAAACCCTCTTCCACAAAGCCTAGCTTCTTTAGCACCAAAACAGACGCAAAATTGCCAGGGGTAACAAATGCTTCAACCCTGTTGATATCACCTTTTTCAAAACCATATGTAACCATGGCCTTCAAAGCTTCAGTCATATAGCCTTTACTCCAATAATTATATGACAGGTGATATCCAATCTCACACCTTCTTGCATCCTCATCAAAATCACCCAAACAGCAGGTCCCAATGAGAATATCACTATCTTTAAGGGCTATTCCCCACCTAATTTGCTCTTTGTTAACATACTCAGCCTTCCATCTATCTATGCCCCTTAAAACCTGTTCTTTAGACTTCACAGGATAATGGCTACTAAACTCAGCCACTTCAATACTACTAAATATCTCATATACCTCATCCACATCTGACCTATTTATCTCCCTAAGTACTAATCGGTCAGTGACTAAGACTGGAAATTCCATAAAAGCCGAATTAAACATTTTCCCCACAACCTCTCTAATATGATTAACATAATCTAATTGTTACATCAAGCTTATGGTGAACGTACTTTACTTTTTGAAACACTGACATAATGATGTCAGTGTTTCAGTGCTATAATTACTTAAAAGTAAGATTACAACTTAACTTAAAGCTACCATTCAACATTAAACTATGTGAAA
>CAYYRM010000182.1:0-5314 GCA_964474005.1 uncultured Eubacteriales bacterium | reverse complement strand
GCGGATTTCGCGGATGCATGGGCATTTTGTGGGTCTTTTTTTTATGGCAACGGAAACAATTAAGTTAGAACTGTCGCTGGGTCAAAGGGCATAATTAATTGCAGAACTGATGCTGGGTCGAATTATGTACAGGTGCTATTAAAACTGGCACCGAAGGCATTGCTATGTTTATTTTTTATTATTTAAAAGAAAAAATTCCTCATAACCCTTGTAGGCAAGGCTTTAGCCTTGTCAGGATGGTTATCTATAATTGGTTATTTTATTTTTGTAGTTGTCGTACCTTGTGTCGTTCAGGTAATATCGTATGCTTTTAGGGATATGGGGGTATTTGATTTTAAAAAGCATGCTAACACGGAATTTTTATTTGGTGCTTTTTCCCTGGGGTCTTGGGATTTCGCAGATTGCACGGATGAAGGTACATTTTGAAAGTCTTTATTTTATAGGTTTCTTTGTACTTATCTTGGGGGTTTTTTATTTTTAAAAACTGTGAACGTTCTTGGTTGCGTTATCTAACTGTTTTGTTCTGTGGGGACCTAAGTTTTATGCTTTCTTAGCCTTGTTAGGGATTTTAAAAGAGTTTTTAATGATATAAGCTTAAAAACCAGCCGTAGTTGGCTGGTTTTTGTTTTATACTATTTTCTTTCTTAATCTTGTACTTACTTGGTCAATTATTATTACTGATATTACTATTATATATAGCATCATACCTATTGCTTCCCAGTTTCTTTGGTTTGCAGCTAGTATCATTTGCGTACCTATTCCACCAGCACCAACTAGTCCTAGGATTGTAGAAGATCTTACATCGATTTCATATCTGTATAGGGCATAGGATAAAAATTCAGGAACAACTTGAGGTAGTACACCATACCATAATACCTGAACAGGGTTTGCTCCGGTTCCTCTTAGGGCTTGGATAACATCCATATCAATTGATTCAATGGCTTCAGAGTAGAGTTTTCCTAGCATACCCACTGAGTTTATACTTATGGCTAATACACCTGCAAATGGTCCAAAGCTTACTGTGGCAACAAAGATAATTCCAAACAAAATATCGGGAAATGCTCTAATACCATTTAAAATACCCTTTCCTAAAAAGGCAAAGCCTCGGGTCATATTCCTTGATGCCAAAAACCCAAAGGGTATTGCTATTATTGCCCCTGCAAGGGTCCCCGCGTAGGCTATGGATACTGTTTGAAGCATTAGCTTTAGATAATATGGGATGTTTTGCACTACATTTTCTGTGACAAAAGGTTTCCATATGAATCTTAGGATTAGGTCCTTAGTTGATATATTGGATGTTGTATAGGAAAAGCTTACACTGGTAAAGGCTTGATAGTATAGGTAACCAAGTATCATTGCAACAGTACCAAAGATTATCCAAAATTTGATATTTACAGGTTTTTTTAATTGCTTTATTGCTGAGTTCTCCATTATAACAACCTCTTTCTCAAGTTATTACTAATCAAATCGATAAGGGTTACAGCGATAAAGGTCATGAAAAGAATCATGGACACGTTTCCAAAATTAAACAAAGACATCTGTTGTCTTAATATTAAACCTATACCACCAGCACCTACATAACCCAGCACTAATGAAGCCCTTATATTTATTTCTAGAACGTATAGGGCATAAGAGATATATTGAGGCATAATCTGGGGGACAACGGCATATACGATGATTTGAAAAATGTTTCCCCCTGTGGCGGATATTGCTTCAACTGGACCATGGTCAATGGCTTCAATGGTTTCACACATTAACTTAACTAATATACCAAAGGAGAAAACTGATAATGCTAAGATACCTGCAAAGGTTCCCGTTCCTAAAATAGCTACGAAAATAACCGCTAAGATTAGGTCTGGGATAGTCCTTAATATATTCAATAATAATTTGATAAACCCGTAAAAGATTTTATTCTTATTGATATTTCCTGCAGCCATGAAACTTACAGGGAGAGCTAAAATCACTGAAAAAGTGGTACTAATTAGTGCGATGTTCCAAGTTTCAAGCATCCTTGGTATAACTCTTTGGTAATAACTCCAGTTTGGAGGAATAAGGTCATTCCATACATACTCTAATATAATTGGAAACCCTGAAAATAGCTTTAATGGATCTACTTCTAAGTTAATGGCTGCAAGTATATAGATTCCTATAACAGTTATAAGAACTAGGGTGAATTGAATTTTGGTATTTAAAGGTGCTTTTGGAAGGACTCTGTTAGGAGAAGCCTTCACATATCCTTTTTCCATTACTCCTCAGCTCCTCCAACAATATCGTCTTGCCTAATTGGACGGCCATAAATTTCTTCAAAAGTTTCTTTAGTTACTGTGTTTGCTGGACCGTCAAAAACTAACTGCCCTTCCCTTAAACCTATGATTCTATCAGCATATTCCATGGCTAAATCGATGGAGTGTAGGTTAACTATGGTGGTTATTTTTTCGTCTTTATTTATTCTCTTCAAGTCTTTCATAACAATATGAGCTGTTGGGGGATCCAAACTTGATACAGGCTCATCAGCAAGTATAATTTTAGGTTGTTGTGTTAGTGCCCTTGCAATACTTACCCTCTGCTGTTGTCCACCACTTAATTGGTCTGCCCTTTGATAAGCTTTATCTATAATACCAACCTTTAGTAAACTATCAAAAGCTAATTCCCTATCCTTTTGTGAGAATAGACCCAGTAGGCTTTTTAATGTACTTACTTGTCCTAATCTACCTGTCAATACATTCCTTAAAACAGAAAGCCTTTTTACAAGGTTGTGTTGTTGAAAAATCATTCCTATTTTAGTTCTAAGCTTTCTTAGTTCCTGCTCTTTGTATTTTAAAATGTTTTCGTTTTCAACCAGCAATTCACCTTCATTGGGTCTTACCATTAGGTTGATGCTTCTTATTAGGGTAGACTTACCTGCACCAGACAAACCTACTATTACAACAAATTCACCATCATTGATGGTCAAATCTATATTTTTAAGTGCTTGAAAACCATTGGGATATGTCAATGAAACGTCTTTAAACTGGATCATTTTAACTCCTCTTTCTTTAGTTTTTTTTGGAAGATATATGTTTACAGTTAAAAGGGAGAAGATTTTTCCTTCTTCTCCCTAACTTTTTTTATTAGTTACCTAATTGTTCTTGGAATCTTTCAAAGGTTCTTCTTACTACGTCATAATCAGAAGATTGAGCTGCTGCAATACCTGTCCAGTTATAAACATCGAACATAATTTGCATCATTTCCTCGTCATCGTTGAAGCTTAAGAAAGCGTTTTTAATGTTTGTTTTCCACTCATCACTTAGACCAGAACGTAGAGAAATTGTATCGTTTGGAATCGCCTCAGTATAACCAATAACTTTGATTTTCTCCATAACATCTGGATAGTCGTTTATGATTCTTGTTCTAGCATCATCGAAGGTTGTGGCGATATCAGCACTGCCATTTAGAAGGGCGATAAGTGCATTGTCATGACCACCCACAGCGTTTTGAACAAAGTGCTTGTCCAAGTCAGCAATGCCTAAATCCATAAAAGCTGAAGCTGGGAAAAGGTATCCTGAAGTAGATGTTGGGTCAGCATAAACCCATCTTAATCCTTCTTTGTTAACTAAATCTTGTAAAGTTTCGATATCTAAATCAGCGCGAGCGTTAATTTGTGCTTTATAGGAATCTGAACCATTTCTAATAGCTTTAAGGATAACTTCTACATTAGCTCTGTTTTCAGCTTGTACAAAACCAAATGGTGGTAAGAAACCAATGTCAATTCTTTGTGTTCTCATACCTTCTACTAGAGCAGTGTAGTCAGTCATAACTTCTGCTTTTACTGGTACACCAAGGATTTCACTTAAGCGTTCTGCAAGTGGTGCTACAGTGGTAGCAATTTTGTCAGCATCTTGAGATGGAACAAAACCCATTCTTAATTCAGTAACAACTTCTTCCTTAGATGAAGTACAACCTGCAAGTACAGCAAAAATCATAATTACTGATAAAACCAAAGCTAATTTTCTAAACATATTCTTCCTCCTTAGGGATATTTATTTACAATTTAGATTTTATACCTAAACTGTAATGTCAGTGTTATTTGAATGTTAATTTTAGGTTAACATCCAAGTAAAAAAACGTAATACCTTTCCCTTTTGTGAAAATGTCGACAATCTCCTTAGCGTTAAAATACCCAAAACCGTGGGTATTCTACGGTCTTGGGTAACCAAGTTAGCTTTGTGCTAAGTTAGACAACTGACTTCTTTGTTGTCATAACCCCGTAGTCGAACAATTTACGGTTGCCCGGTAGAGACTTGTGGACCTTATTTCCACTTTTATACGAGATTCATATTCGTTTTTTTAACCTGTTTCTATAATAAAAGATTTTTCGACTTTCGTCAACGGTCTAAACACGAACGTTTAAAGAAATATTCTTAAGATTGTTCGGTATTGTGGATGTGGGATATGGGATATGGGATGGAGGATGGGGATGTGGGTCTTTTAAGGGCATGCTAACACGGATTTTTAAGGGAGATTTCGCGGATTTCGCGGAATAAAAAGAGTAGAAAGTTGAAAGTTGAAGGTTGAAGGGAGTTTAAAACCATTTACTCTAACTTTTACAAAATAAAATTCAAAAAACAACAGATCCTTGATTTCACTGATTTTTTATCGATTTCACTGGGTTGCTTTTTCTTTAGGTCTTTTTTATTGGTTGTTTTATTAATAAATACAGTGGACCTGCTTTTGTGAATTGGGGACTGGTTTGTTTCTGTGGGACCCTTTTTTTAGCTTTCTTAGCCGTGTTAGGGTTTTGGATGTTAGAGGTTTCCTTTCCAACTTTCAACTTTCTACTATATTTACAAATTCCTTTTTGTAATTCATAATTAGATTAGCAAAAAGGAGGTTTTGATTTATGGACTTATTGTTTAAAGAGCTTGGTAGGGATGATATACCTTTTTTTATGGAGCTTGTGGCTGAGCTTAAGGCTGAGGATGCGGGGGTTTCTTTCATTAGAATTAATCATGAAGATGAGATAGCGGCTTGGTTAGAAGACCCTAGGGTTTATCTTTATGGTGCTTATGAAGCTGGTAAACTTTTAGGGGTCTTTAAGGCTACCCAAGGGGAAAAGGGTAAAGAGCATAGCTGTAGTATAGCTTCTGCTTTAACCAAAGCTTGTAGGGGAAAAGGAATTGGAAAAAAACTTTTAGAGTATTCCCTACAACAGCTTCAAAATGCAGGTATTTGGATGATCCGTGCATATGTTTATAGTAATAACACTGCTTCTTTTTCAACTTTACTCTCTGCTGGTTTTATGTGGTCAGGAACAGTACATAAACACCAGTGGGAT
>CAYYRM010000181.1:0-5319 GCA_964474005.1 uncultured Eubacteriales bacterium | reverse complement strand
GGCATCCCCTCTCGAAGCGGCGGTCTTCAGCATTCCACAGTGGAATTACGAAAGCCTGACCCCCTAAATTTGTTACCTATGCAGGATTATTCCGAAATTCGTCGAATATTAAATTTAACTAGATAATTATAGTATAGCAAGCATTATCTGGTAATTGTAATATAAAATCTTATTATGGAGGATGCCAAATGTTTAGAAGATGGATTGATAAGCCAAACCAAGAAAACGACATCAATACGTACGCCCATCAAGCAAATAAAAGCTTGTTAATAAGTAGCTGGTTAACAGCTATACTTGTTACCTTTTTATTAGTACGTGAAATTGGAGTCACTCGTAGTGCAACTGAAGTTTTCGTTACATTATTAATTCCATATGTTAGCTTAATTACTTCCCAGCTAATTTTTATCAAAAAGAAAGATTCATTTTTAATTAAGTACATCCTAATGTTTAGTATCCTAGGGACCTTTGGTTACGTGGTTATTAGTAGTGAAAGGGCAATTACTTATGCTTTTGTTTTTCCTTTAGCTACCCTTTACCTATTATTTTCTGAAAGAAAAACAATTTTATTGGTAGCAGGTATAAGTTTTAGTATTATATTAACAAGGATGGTTTATGATATAAGAATTTTAGGTAATCAGAGTCCTGAATCAACTTTTACCTACATATTTTTATTATCGGCCTCCATATTGTTCTTTGTGTGTTTATATTTTGTTGCCAGTATTTCAGGGCACCTAAAAGACCAAGCCCAGAGTCAGCTTGAATTAGTTCAAATGGGAAAACTAAAACAGGATAGAATTTTAGATAAAGTTAAGCAAACATCAGATATATTAAATGCATCTTCCGGTATTTTACTAGAAAATATCACTCAAACGCAGCTTGCTGTACAAGAGGTTAATAAAGCCATTGAAAACATTGCTTCTAACTCTTCTGATCAAGTTAAAACAGTGGATGATTGTTCTAATCAGTTACAATCATTGGCAGACAATATCAATTCTATAATAAATAGTAATAAAGATTTATGGGCAAGCTCAAAGAATATGGAATCCGATAAAGATAAAGGTGTGCGGAAAATCCAAAATTTAGAACATGTTATGATTGAAAACAAAAATTCTGCTGAGCTAGTAGAGGTGGCTATTAAAGAGAGTGATTTGAGCATGCAAGAAATTGTTATGGTGACTGAAACCATTGATAATATTGCTTCACAGACCAATCTTTTAGCTTTAAATGCTGCCATTGAAGCTGCTAGGGCTGGAGAAGCTGGTAGAGGATTCGCCGTTGTAGCTGACGAAATTCGCAAACTAGCTGAGCAATCTTCTTTATCTACTAAGGAAATACAAAGTTTTATACAAGGAATGCAAAACACATCTAAAAAAGGTGTATCAAGTTTAGAAAAAATGAAATCCGTGGTATATGAGCAAGAATCAGTTGTTTCTGAAGTCAGGTTATCTTTTGATGGGCTTACTAAATCAATTCAAGAGGTTCTTTCTCTATTGGAAAATATCCAAGCGAGAAGTAAGCAGATGGAAGTAAATAAGGATAACATTTTAAAAACAATGAAAGTAGTCGCTAATTATTCTGAGCAAACGGCAGCTGCCACTGAGGAAACCTCTGCGTCCTCACAGGAGCAGCTAGCTTCCATAGAAGAAGTAATTAACTATGTGGAGAAACTTAAAAACTTATCAGATGATTTACAGGAGATTATTAGTAATTAACATTAGGGGTCAGGCTTTAATAATTTAGTAATTAAATTATTAAAGCCTGACCCCGTATAATTGATCCATTATTAAACATAATATTATAGAATAAAATAAATATTTAGTTGACACATTTAAGATGTAGCCTTTATAATATTATAATATATATGTTTTACTAATAGTAAATCAAAAGCTTTGACGAGGACAGTAGTAAGGGGAAGTAGTTTACAGAGAGATAATCATTTGGTGGGAGATTATCATACAAAACCTTTTATGAAGATCACCTCCGAGCTGGATAGCCGAAAATTTAGTAGGTTATCCCGTATGGATACGTTACATCCTAATGAAGTGGCAGTTATTCTAACTGCAATTTGGGTGGTACCGCGGATAATCCGTCCCTAAGTCATAGACTTAGGGACTTTTTTATTTTAATAATTTTAGAAAGGATGGAAAAGTTATGGAGAAATTTAAAGAACTCTCTAGCCTCCCTGTAGCTGACAGTGAAGGTAATGTTTCTGATTTTTGGGATAGTATCGACCTTTTACAAAAAACTGTTGATATTAGGGAAGGTGCAAAACCCTTTGTGTTTTTTGAGGGTCCCCCCACCGCCAATGGTAAGCCTGGTATTCACCACGTTATCTCAAGAACCCTTAAGGATTCAGTGTGTAGATACAAAACCATGGAGGGATTTCAAGTTAAGAGAAAGGCTGGTTGGGATACCCATGGTCTTCCTGTGGAGCTTGAGGTTGAAAAACAGCTTAAGCTTTCAAGCAAAGCGGATATCGAAGAATATGGTTTAGAGAAATTCAACCACAAATGCCGTGAATCAGTTTTTTCATATGAAAAACTTTGGAGAGATATGACCCGTAAAATGGCTTATCTTTTGGATTTGGAAAACCCATATATAACTTTGAGCAATGATTATATCGAATCAGTTTGGTGGATCCTTGATAAGTTCAACAAAGAAGGTTATATCTACGAAGGTCATAAGATCCTTCCCTATTGCCCCCGTTGTGGAACTGGCCTTGCATCCCATGAGGTTGCCCAAGGCTATAAAGAAATCAAATCCAATACTGTTATTGCACCTTTTAAAGTAAAGGGTAAAGAAGAATATTTCTTAGTATGGACCACTACTCCTTGGACACTAGCTTCAAACGTGGCCCTTTCAGTTCACCCTGAAATAACCTATGTCAAGGCTAAACAAAATGACAAGGTATATATTTTAGCCGAAGCTTTGGCTGCTAAGGTGCTGGGAGAAGACTTTGAGGTTTTAGAAAAGGTTCAAGGAAAAGAGCTAGAGTATATTGAGTATGAACAGCTAATGCCATTTGTAACAACAGATAAAAAAGCATTTTTTGTTACTGTAGCTGATTATGTTACCACTGAAGATGGTACTGGTATAGTTCATATCGCCCCTGCCTTTGGTGAGGACGACTATCAAGTTGGTAGGAGATATGATCTTCCTGTATTCCAGCCTGTTGATGAAGCTGGTAAGTATACCACAACCCCATGGGAAGGCAAGTTCGTTATGGATTGTGATGTGGATATCATCAAATGGTTACATGGTGAGGAGAAGCTATATAAGAAGGAAAAGGTTGATCATAACTACCCCCACTGCTGGAGATGTCAAACACCCCTTCTGTATTACGGAAAGCCAAGCTGGTATATCGAAGTAACCAAAATGAAGGATAAGTTAATAGCCAATAACAACTCTGTGGAGTGGTATCCAAGCTATGTGGGTGAAAAGCGTTTTGGTAACTGGTTAGAGAACTTAAATGACTGGGCCCTTTCCCGTAGCCGTTACTGGGGTACTCCTCTTAATATCTGGCGTTGTGAGTGTGGTCATCTAGAATCAGTAGGTTCAAGAAAAGAACTGGTGGAAAAGGCTATTGAAAGTATAGATGAATCCATAGAATTACACAGGCCTTTTGTGGATGATGTACATTTGAAATGTGAAAAATGTGAAGGCTCCATGACTAGGGTTCCAGAGGTTATTGACTGTTGGTTTGACAGTGGAGCAATGCCATTTGCCCAACACCATTATCCATTTAAGAATAAGGAAAACTTTGATCAACTTTTCCCAGCGGATTTCATCTGTGAAGGTATAGATCAAACCCGTGGATGGTTCTACTCCCTACTTGCCATCTCTACCTTTGTAACTGGAGTATCTCCATATAAGAGGGTACTTGTAAATGACTTAATCTTGGATAAAGAAGGTCGCAAGATGTCAAAATCAAGGGGGAATACAGTTGATCCCTTTGAATTATTTGACCAGTACGGTGCTGATGTTTTAAGATGGTACCTATTGTATGTATCTCCAGCTTGGACACCTACGAAGTTTGATATCGAAGGACTTAAAGAGGTGCAAAGTAAATTCTTCGGAACTTTAAAGAATGTCTATACATTCTTCACCCTATATGCCAATACCGATGAAGTAAATCCTAAGGATTTCTTTGTGGAATACAATAAGCGTCCTGAGTTAGACAGATGGATATTATCTAAGTTTAATAGTTTAGTTAGGGATGTAAAGACAGAGATGGATGTCTTTGACTTAACTAGAACCGTAAGGAAGATCCAAGAATTTGTTAACGAAGATCTATCCAACTGGTACATCAGACGTGCCCGCCGTCGCTTCTGGGCAACGGATTTAACTGACGATAAAAAGGCTGTATACAATACTACCTTTGAAGTATTAACAGGGGTTGCTAAGCTTGTGGCTCCATTTGCACCTTATTTATCAGAAGAAATCTATCAAAAGCTGACAGGTGAGTTATCAGTACATTTAGCTGATTATCCAGTGGCCGATGAGAGCCTAATTGACAAACATGTGGAGGAAAGAATGGACCTTGTTAGGGATCTAGTGGGTCTCGGTAGATCTGCTAGGGTGCAATGTAAAATAAAAGTACGCCAACCCCTACAAAAAATGATAGTAGATGGCAAGCATCATGATTTAATTAGCGATTTAGTTCCCCTAATCCATGAAGAATTGAATGTCAAAGAAGTGGAGTTTGCTAAAGACTTGGCGGTGTTTATGAACTACAGTTTAAAACCTAACTTCAGGGTTGCGGGACCTGCTTTAGGTGGCAAAATCAAGCTATTGGGACCAGCCCTTGCTAAGGTCAATGCCAGTGAAGCAATACCTAAACTTGAAGCAGGTGAGACTGTAAGTGTCGATATCGGCGGGGAAACATTGGATTTAACTAAAGAACTTGTGGAGACAAGTATCTCAGCTAAAGAAGGGTTCACCGTGGAAATGGAGAACAACCTTTTTGTTATCCTAGACACCACATTAACTCAAGAGCTAATCGATGAAGGATACGCCAGGGAATTTATCTCCAAAGTGCAGCAAATGAGAAAGAGCAGTGGCTTTGAGGTAATGGACAATATCACCATTGTATATGATGGTGATGACGAAGTATCTCAAGCCATAGAAAGCTTTAAGGAATATATTAAGTCAGAAACACTGGCTGTATCCATTGAGAAGGTTAGTGATGATGGTTTAGAGAAACAAGATATAAATGAGCATCAGACTGGAATTGGTGTAACAAAGGTATAAGACTGCTGAAAAGCAAAAACGGGGTCAGGCTTTAATAATTTAGTAATTAAATTATTAAAGCCTGACCCC
>CAYYRM010000180.1:0-5362 GCA_964474005.1 uncultured Eubacteriales bacterium | reverse complement strand
CCACCCCTAATTATCCTGTTTATCGATTTCATAGAACATCGCAAATAGCTCCTATTATAAATTATTAAGGGCCACACATGGTGACCCTCAATAAATCCTATAAATCCTCTTCCCGAGGCTTTAGTGTTTTGATTCCAAAGCTAAATAATGCCACTGCAAACAATACCAATACCATTAGATTCAACCTTATATCACTTAAGCTTGAACCCCGATATAACTGATCAAAGGATTCCATGACCCATTTTTGTGGGAAAAAGTTTGCTAGCTTTTGAAGGGTCGGGTTCATGTGCTCTAAGGGAAAGAAGCTTCCAGCTAACATACAGGTAGCTGTGGCTATAACAATGGTAACTGCATTATACTTTTCATTATCACTTATAAATCCCATTACCCCCACCGAAAGGCCTATAACTGTTATCATGTAAATAAATAGAAGTATAAACAGGTGAACTAACGATACACCCCATTGAAAATTTAACACAAAGGTACTAAATACTAAGAATATTGTTAGCTGAACTATCCCCATCAGTAGGTTAGCCATAAGGTTCCCAAGGACCATGTCATGGCTTTTTACAGGTGCGGTAAAGCTACGCATAAAGGTTTTCTCCTTTTTATCATCGAGGATCACTCCAATACCATAACTTATATACATGATGATGAACATTGTCATTATTCCCACACCTATACGGGGCTTTTCCATGGCATTTGAGTCAGTACCATGGTTGAATATACCATCGTCACCGGTGTAAAAAAAGTTTAATATCCCATTGACTATCCCTGTAATTTCCTGCAATTCTGTGGTGTTATTCAAAGCTATTACCTCAGCAACTGGAGTAACCCCTTCATTTATAGTTGCCCTTAAACCATTGGGGAGCTTTAAGGCGAAATCAATGGTTTTTTCTTCTAAAGCCTTATCAATATCTCCTTCTGTTATTTCAATAAATTCATATTGACTATTATAGTTAAAATACTCAAGCATCGAGCTTTCCTCTAAACCTGACACCCCAACAACCAGGGTGCTTTGGCCTGAGACCATGGCAATGGCTATAAATGCGCTTAGGATTGGGAAGAAAATCAAGAAAATATAAGTCTGTAGCTCCCTAAACAATCTTGTTAAAATATTTTTAGCAATCCAGATACTAGCCATTTAAATCCCTTCTTTCATAAATAATTGTGGAAACAATAAAGGATATTGTCAAAATTGTCATAAGCCCCGCAATGTTACTAAATAACACACCATTAGGTTGATTTCTTATTACTGCCAAAAAACTATCAACAGCATATTTGTTAAAGGTAAATAATCTTAAGGTTTGCAGGGTTCCTTCACCAGAAAATCCTCCACTCATAAATGTCATCAAAATCATAATAAGGCTCATTACCCCACCTGCTGTTTTGGATGATTTAAAAAAGGAAGAAATAAAATATGAGAAGGAATTGGAGGCCAATGCTGTTAATAAGGTTACAACAATTATATTAGTAATTGAATTACCCCAAGAGATACCAAATGCAAAGTGGCTACTAAGCATAATTGCACCAGATACCATCATTAGCACAATGGTGTTTCCAATTAGATTTCCTAAAACAATCTTCCACTTCTTCATGGGTGAAGCCATCATCCTAGTATATGTGTTCTCCTGTCTTTCAGTAATCAATGTTGCATTTAGTACCACCGCAGATACAAAAACAAATTGGACCATTGTGGATGCGGCAAAAAAGTCCAGAAAAGAGCCACTGGTTACTTCCGATAAAATTCTCATGGTCACAAAGCCTTGTACTAAATCCCCAATTACAGGCTCTACATCCATCATGGAAGTCATCATGTAAATCTGAAATATAGGAACCCCTAAAATCATGGGAAGTAGTGCATAGTTTTTGAAAAAAAGCTTTACATTCTTTTTGGCAATCAGATAAAGTGCGTACATAATAATCCCCCCTAATCCCTAAGCTTTCTACCAGTTAACTCTAAGAATACACTTTCTAAATCAGGTTCTTTTACACTAACATTCTTAACAGCCAGTGAGCATTTACCTAAAACGAAAAGAATATCCTGCAGATAATCATGGGAGTTTTGAGTATGGACCTCAAGGATATTTTCCTTGCAAACAGCCCCTATGATACCTTGCATTCCCTGGATTTGTGGAAGAATTTCTTCATTTAGTTCCTTAAGTTCAATAATTATCTTCTTTTCTGTGCCGGTTTGCTCTTTAAGCTCTTGATTTGTGCCACATGCTATGAGTTTTCCATGGTCTATAATCCCAACCCTTGAACATACAGCCTCCACTTCTTCCATGTAATGGCTGGTATAAATTATTGTGGCACCCCTTTGGTTTAACTCCCTTACAGAATCTAAGATATGATTTCTGGATTGTGGATCGATCCCCACAGTGGGTTCATCCATGATTATTACTTTGGGTTGATGCACCAGGGCACATGCTATATTTAATCGTCTTTTCATACCACCTGAAAATGTTTTCGCTATCTCCTTTTGCCTATCTATTAGACCTGCAAATTTTAACGCCTCATCTACCCTATCCTTTAATTCTTTACCCCTTAAACCATATAAACCACCAAAGAAATGGACATTTTCCCTGGCAGATAGACTTTCGAAAATAGCCAATTCTTGGGGAACCAGACCTAGGATTTGTTTAGCCTTTAAATTATCCCTTTGCACGTCAATATTGTCTACTAATATTTCTCCTGTGTTTGGTTTTAACAAACCCATGATCATTTTAATTGTGGTACTTTTTCCAGCACCATTAGGGCCCAGTAATCCAAAAATTTCTCCCTTCTTAATGTTTAAGTTTACATTGTCTACGGCGATATTACTGCCATATCGCTTCACCAAGTTATTTACAGTTATATAATTCATTTTGATTTCCCCCTTTTGTTTTTCTAATTATATATTATAAATAAATACACCTAAAAAAAATCACCTAAGGTAATAACCTTAAGTGACTTAAGTCATTATTCCAGTTTTCCACCCTTTAAATAAAAAATTGCTATCTGTGTCCTATCCCTTAGATTTAGTTTATGGAGTATTTGAGTAATCTTGTTTTTAACGGTTCCTTCCGTAAGAAACAACCTCTCAGATATTTCTTTATTTGTGATCCCTTGGGCGATAAGCTTAACAATGTCCATCTCACTTTCATTTAAATGATATTGGTTTAGAAAATCATGGGTTTCAGTCTTTAACATCTTTGCCAGCTTACTGGAGACATCCCTTTGAAGTAATAAATTCCCATCATTAACTACCTTAATGGATTCAATTATTTTGTCAGGATTGGTGTTTTTTAGTAGGTATCCCTTAGCCCCGAACTTCAAGCCCTTTAAAATATATTCGTCATCATCAAAGGTGGTTAAGATTATTATCTTTTTAGTTGAATAAAGCTCCATTATCCTACGGGTAGCCTCCACACCGTCACACACCGGCATACGTATATCCATTAATATTACATCCACATTGGAATCTTCCTTAAGCTTTTTTATGGCTTCTTCCCCATTGGCACATGTACATACCACCTTTATCATTGGGTCTGTTTGTAAAATCATTGCCATACTGCTTCTCACCAAATCATCATCATCCACTAACATTACATTAATAGACATTTAGATTACCTCCCCCCCTATGGGAATATACCCCTTGACTTCAAAGCCTTTACCCTTAGAACCTACCTGAAGGTTTCCACCCATAAGCTCAGTCCGCTCTAGCATTCCCTTAAGTCCCATGCCCATTTTAACATCTGAGCAGGACTCACCATTGTTATGAATAACAAATTCCAGCCCATTGCTATTATAGATGACTAGTATATTTATTTCTGTGCAATTTCCATGTCTAACAGCATTTGTCATGGCCTCTTGGATGTTTTTGAAAACGGTAAGCTCAATACTGGGTAAAAGTTTACGTACTAATCCCTTAATTTCTAAGTTAACCTTTACTGCTGTTGCCTTCTCAAAATCCATTGCCAATTTCTTAATTGAATTTATCCCTGTGACTTCTCTATGACTACTTATTTTTTTAACGGTCTTTCGAAGGATATCCACACTTTCAGATAAGTTGTCCCTTATTGACTGCATCATGATTTTTGTATCTTCAGCCATGTTTTTGGTCCTAATAACTGCTTCTATCTGTAACAATATGGCAGTTAACCTATGTCCTATGGTATCGTGGATTTCATGGGAAATCCTATTTCGCTCTTCCATTTGGGCAAGGCTTTGAATGTTGCGATTATACTGTTCAAGGCGCACCTTACTTTCCTCTAGCTGATAGCTATATTTCCTATTTTTATCATAATTATTTTCCAATTCTTCAATGGTCTTGTGCATCTTATCCAAGGCCATCACCAGCATCACAAAAGTCAGTAAGAGCAATATATTTAAGATGATTATTTCCATTTCCCTATCTTTTAAAAGGAGATATAGGAGTCCCACTGAAAAAATAGTGGTGAAGATTTTTTCTTCGGAGAGTAACCTTAAACCATCGAAAACTGATATGTAGACTAGTAAGTATAGTGCTCCACCGTATATCTGAGCTACCGTATAAACTAAGATTAGCTCCAAGAAAATCGAGAAAAGTAGCCCCTTACCCCTAAAGAAATGGTTTCTCAATTGGCCATTTGCCAAAAAAATTAGAAAATAGATTACATAACTCCGTAAGTCAGCCCCACTTGTAGTTACCCATAAGCTTGTGAAAATTAAAATACATAGGGATATCCAATTTAACTTTTCATTTATTTTCATAAAATCACCCAATATCTGTTTTTAATCTATTTCGCCCTTCAACTTAAAATTCCTCTATTTATTGTAACTTCCAAAGATAAAAACATCTTTTTTGTATAAATTACTATATTAACTAAAAAACTAAATGTGATACCACAAATAGAAAGGAGCTTACAAATATGCCTTGGAAAAGAGGAAAAATAAAGTTCAATGATGGTTCAGTTTATCCTGCGGAGCTTCTAATCGAAGACGATGGCGAGGTTTGGAATGTCAAGGTGTTTAAAGAAAACAATGTAATAGAAGAAATAGATGCAAAAAGATTCGCTGCCCAGCTAAAAAAAGATGTGGACGATGTCTATCCCTTTGATTATGAAATAGAGTAATAGGTTTTGAGCTCTGGGATTTTTGCTTTGTGTATGAAAACCAGTTTACTGTAATAGATTACAATAAACTGGTTTTTTGATGTTTAATAGAATTATCCAAAAGACTTTATTACTCCACAGGCTAGTCTTCTTCCTGAATCCCCTGTTGGTTGGGTTCTATAGTCATCGGGATTTTCGTGAATAATTACAGACCTATTTATTACTTGGCTTGGGGTAAATCTGTTTGTGAAAAAGCCCATTTTTGAGTATCCATTGTTGGAAAATAG
>CAYYRM010000179.1:0-5433 GCA_964474005.1 uncultured Eubacteriales bacterium | reverse complement strand
ACAAACTCAATTCATTTTGTCGTATTTCCTCTTTATTATTACGATTTTTTTTTTTTTTTTCTAAAAAATTTATTTATAAATATTCTACGCATTATTGCAAGGTTTTGGAACAATCTTACACCGAAGGCAAAAATTGCTGCTAAATATAAATCCACCCCAAATCTTTCCCCTAAATTCACCAAAAGTGCCGCTAAAATAATATTACCAAAAAACCCTGAAATGAAAATATAATTATCATAATTTTTTTCTAAATATGCTTTTACTCCGCCAAATATTGAGTCAAGCGCTGCCAACAGAGCAATGGAAAGGTAATGGGCGTACTCCACGGGTACAGAAATACTAGAAACCCAACCTAACAATAAACCCACCAATAGACCAAAAATAGGTAATAACATCACTGGTCATCCTTTGCTTTTGAAATATATTGAAATTCACTTTTACCTTTATAAGATTGAATGAGTATACTATCCTTAGCCTCCACCTCAACCTCTATTCCCCAAAACTTTAATCTCTCCACAATACCACCCCGCATATTTAAAGAAGCCACAAGATTGTTTTTATTTCCAATGGCATTAACCACATATGGGGGTGCAAGTCTAGTTTGATTAACCAAAATCACAGGTCCAGCACAGCTAATTTCGCTAAAGGATACAAGCCTATGACCGTTAATGGAGATGGCTTCTGCCCCTGCCGCCCACAGTACATTAACCACATTTAACAGGTCTTCGTCATGTACAATAAAGAGATTAGGATCCTCATTTTGGTTCCTATCTTTTTTTGAGTCATTAATTGTAACTACTACCCCTTGGCCTGTAACATCTGTAAAGCCAGCCATTACTTTCATTTTTTCCAACTCTGTTGTTAAAATTTGAGCTGAGCTATCCCCACTGATTGCATTTATCCTATATTGATTTAAAAGGCCTTCCAATTCATTAATGTGCCTTTCTAGATTTTGATTTTGTGTAACCAATTCAATTACCTTACTCCTAAGTTCAGTTTCCCTCACCCCAACAGTTTGCTCCACGTCCTGTTGTGTCCTAAAATTTATGGCAAGCATAAAACCTAAAATTAAACATATTAAAGTCAGAGCTATTGTTGAATTGTCTTTTTTACCCAAAGCCTTATCCCTCCACTGGTGTAAACGTAATGTTTCTACCTCTGATATCTATTATACCCCTTTTATTACTTTCCTTTTGGCTCCTTATTACCTGTAAAATCTCATCAGTCCTTTGAGGTGTCAAATTACCTAACTCTCCTATCTGAATAATGAATTTATCAACAGTTATCAAGTAAACCGAGTTAGTTCTTTCCAAATTAACTTCTGAAATAAGATAGATAAAATGATCTGGTAAAACCCTTAATGTTTCAACTAAGTGGGAAAGTATTCTTTGGTCTTGAGTACCCACAACAAAAGGAACGCTTAACCCTAATATTGTAGATAGGTTTGGTAAAACCATACCTTCTTCATCCACAATCCTTGTTTCTGATCCAGAAATTGTTCTATAAATAGGTCTTCTTTCTTCTATATTCACATCAATTATTCTTGAAAAATAGTGTTTGGTTATGTCCACAGATTTAACCCACTGGTTTTCCAAAACCATGCTTTCCAGTTTATCATTAGAAAGTCTGTAAAAGTTAGCTTGTCCAACTTTTGGCAAATTATCGAGAATTTCTTGCTTATCCAGCAAGAAATTCCCTTCAATATTTAACTTTTGAATGGTAGCAATTTGAGAGTTTAAAAAGGTAAACGCAGAAATAGAGACTATAAAAAGCAAAATAATAAAAGTTATTATCTTTGGGATTTTAACACCTTTAAATCCTTTTTTTTCATTAGGGGGCTTAGGTATATGTGACAAATCCCTTGCTCTTTTTGAAAAATCTATGATGTTTCTCCTGCTGTCACCTTTTCCTCCATTTCTGATTACCCTCATATTATCCCCCTTAACTATCAATTCTTTTTATGTTACCACCTAATTCAGAAAACAGGTCTTCGATTTTATCATATCCCCTATCAATATGATGGACTCCTTCGATGGTAGTTGTATTATCAGCAGCTAGACCTCCAATAACTAAGGCAGCACCAGCCCTTAAGTCAGTTGCTTCCACATACGCCCCTGTAAGCTGGGGAACACCTTTTATTACAGCAGTTCTATTATCGGTCTTAATATTTGCTCCCATTCTTCTAAATTCCCCCACATGTTTAAATCTACCATCAAATACATTCTCAATTATTATACTGGTTCCTTCCGCCATTGCTAAACCAATCATCATAACAGCCTGCATATCTGTGGGAAATCCAGGATAAGGGGCTGTTCTAATGTGGTCAACAGCCTTTAATGGCAAACTACTTTGAACCCTTAAATTATTATCCTTATGGGTTATATTTACGCCCATCTCCTTTAACTTTACAGTTACCAACTCCAAGTGTTCAGGTATTACGTTTGTAAGGGTCACGTCTCCACCAGTCATTGCTGTACCCATCATGATAGTACCAGCTACAATTCTATCAGATATTATTCTATGTTGACAACTGGTAAGTTTATTTACACCAATTATTTTTATTTCTGCTGTTCCTGCACCTGAAACCTTAGCCCCCATTTTGTTTAAGAATATTTGCAAATCAACTATTTCAGGCTCTCTGGCAGCATTTTTTATTATTGTAACACCTTGGGCTTTACAAGCTGCCATCATGATATTTTCAGTGGCACCTACACTGGGATAGTCTAAATATATTTCTGCACCCTTCAAACCATCGGTTTTAGCAGTGATATAGCCATTTCTCTCAGTTATACATGCCCCCAAGGCGCATAACCCTTTTAGATGTAGGTCTATGGCCCTAGTACCAATTGCACATCCCCCTGGATAAGAAACTTTGACATTATTAAATCGCCCCAGTAATGAGCCCATGAGGAAAATCGATGATCTCATAGATCTCATTAAATAATCAGGTATTGTGTATTTATTTGCCTTACCTACCTCTAAAACAATTGTACTCCCTGCTTTTTTATAACTAACCCCTAAACTCTCAAGAATTTCTAACATCATTGACACATCCGTAAGATTAGGAACGTTTTCAATGGTTACCGTGCCTTCACTAAGAAGTGCCCCTGCTAATATGGGCAATGCGGCATTTTTTGCACCTGGAATGGCTATTTCTCCCCTTAAGGGAGTACCACCTTTAATAACTAGTTTTTCCATGGGGTTAAACCTCCTCCAATTTTAACCCCCCACCTAATAACTTAATCTCAGGCTGTAATATTATATCATAAGCAGCATAGACTTTTTTTCTTGCTAAATTCATTAGTTCAATTACATCTTTTGCTTTTGCATCCCCTAGATTAACAATAAAATTAGCATGCATGGGTGAAATTTGTGCATCACCTATTGTGTGTCCTTTTAAAGAAACTTTTTCAATCAGCCTTCCAGCACTTTCGTTGGGTGGGTTCTTAAATATACTGCCGGAATTGGGAAATTTTATTGGCTGTTTAGAATGACGAGTTAACAGTATTTCTTTAAGCTTTTGTTTTAAAGAAGTAGGGTCTGAAAAATCTAAAACAAGTTTTACTTCAACAAGAATATAGTCATCACAAAATTGCAAAAGGGAGTTTCGGTAGGAAAAATTCAATTGATTATTAAACAAAGTTTCAACTGTCAATGTCCTTTTGTTTAAAATCTTAACCCAATGAACTAAATTACCGATACATCCCAACTGTGTCCCTGCATTCATTACCACAGCGCCACCTATGGACCCTGGTATCCCCACAAGACTTTCTAGACCACTTAGGCCTTTGCCCACTGCAAGGTTAATCAATCTGCCTAAAGGATAACCACTAAATACTGTAATCTCGTTTTCTAAAATAACAGGTTCTTTTGACCTTGTAAATAACTTAAGGACCATACCATTAATGCCCTCATCACTAACAAGTAGGTTGGAGCCATTCCCTATTACAGTTAGGTCCAAGCTGTTTTGGTTAGCGAATTTTACTGCACCTAATATGGTCTCTAAACTCAATGCTTCAATAAAAAATTCTGCCCTTCCACCGATTTTGTTAGTTGTATGCTTTGACATTTCTTCGTCAAATAAAACCTTTGTGTTAAGTTCTTTTGAGAGATTTTTTGTTACATCTATCATTATTTAACATTTCCCTTCCAGTACATATTCCATCATATGCCCAAGTTTCCTTAAAGGTTACACACTTATTTTTAATTTATGTATCTTGACACATTTGCAATTATTCCAATACTGGCTAATGTAATTATCAACGAAGTTCCTCCATCACTAATAAGGGGAAGGGTAATACCCGTTGTGGGCATAGAAGAAGTAACTACTCCTATGTTTATAATCACTTGAAGTGCTATCATGGTTGTTAGTCCCATGGCTAAATAACTGCCAAAGGTATCATTGCACTTCATGGCTATATCAAATCCTCTCCAAACTAATATTGCGAATAATATCATAATGAAGGTAGCTCCTAAAAAACCTAATTCCTCACATATTATTGCAAAGATAAAATCATTTTGTGGTTCTGGCAAAAATCCTGTTGTTTGCCTACTTTGACCTAGCCCTACACCCAAAAGACCGCCTCCGGCAATTCCATATAACGACTGAATTACCTGCCATCCACTTCCCGCTGGGTCTGTCCATGGATTCATAAATGTTGTAAATCTTTTAAATCTATATTCAGCAGAAGTAATTAAAAACCATACCGCAGGTATACTTAAAGATGCCAACCCTATTAGATGTGCCATTTTAGCTCCAGCTGCAAATAACATTACACCGATGGTACCACCTATGGCAATGGTTGTTCCTAAATCGGGCTGTAACATTATTAAACCAAGGGACATACCCACAACTACCAACAAAGGCAGTATACCAAAAAAGAATTTCGTTAATCTTTCTTTTTTAGATATGTAATTGGATGCAAAAATTATTAGAGCAAATTTGGTGAAATCTGAAGGTTGAAATTGCATAAATCCAATGTTTATCCACCTTTGAGCATCGTTTCTTACAACGCCAATACCAGGGATAAGGACCGCTATAAGTAACAGAAAATTTAAACCAAAAAATATTCCAACAAATTTTTTCCATTGCCAAAAATCGAACCTTGACGCTATATACATAGCTATTAAACCCATTACTGCAAATATCATCTGACGTTTTAGAAAGTGAAAAGCATCATTATATCTATTCATACCTTGATGAATACTTGAACTAAAAACCATTACCAAACCTATACCCAAAAGTATGAAAGTTATAACAATAAGCACGGAGTCTGGTGATTTTTTCCTTTTCATCCTCTCACACCCCTATTTGTATATTAACTCTTTAAAGACCTTCCCTCTTTCTTCAAAATTATTAAATTCATCCCAGCTGGCACAAGCTGGGGATAAAAGCACTACATCACCTGGTATAGCCACTTCTTTAGCTTTATT
>CAYYRM010000178.1:0-5440 GCA_964474005.1 uncultured Eubacteriales bacterium | reverse complement strand
CTGGGTCTTTAAAATTTTTAGCCACGGATCTTCACTGTTCTTCACAGATAAGGGTTGTAAGTGCATTTTGTATGTCTTATTTTAAATGGCAACGGAAACGATTAATTTCTGCTACATGCTAGGTCGAAGGACATAATTAATTACTGAACTGATGCTGGGTCCTTATTTTTATAATAAAAACCCAGCAGTAAGCCTAGATAGTAATTTTCAGGGAGTTTTCAGTGGTTAATATTTTTTTACATCACATTTACCACGGAAACGATTAATTTCTGCTTCATGCTGGGTCAAAGAGCATAATTAATTGCTCTATCGATGCTAGGCCCTTATTTTTTATTATAAAGACCCAGCAGTAAGCCCAGATAGTTATTTTTCCGTGTGTTTCAGTGGCAATTGTTTTCCTCCCCAAGATCGAAGATTCCTAATCAGGGAACTGAAAGTTTCCCCTACTCTGCCCTTTCCAAATAGGGAGCTAAAAACTTCCCTGTATAGCTTTTTTTAACCTTTATTATTTCTTCTGGGGTTCCTTGGGCTATTATTGTGCCGCCCTTTGCTCCGCCCTCTGGTCCTAGGTCTATGATGTGGTCAGCTGTTTTGATCACATCAAGGTTATGCTCAATAACTAGCACCGTGTCACCTTCATCTGTCAATCTGCTTAATACCTGTAGTAGCTTATCGATATCTGCGATGTGAAGACCTGTGGTGGGTTCATCCAGGATATAAAGGGTTTTTCCGTTACTTCTACGGCTAAGTTCTGTGGCTAGTTTAACCCTTTGGGCTTCTCCACCGGATAAGGTTGTGGCTGGTTGTCCCAGTTTGATATAGCCCAAACCAACGTCAAAGAGGGTGTCCATTTTTCGTTTGATTCGTGGAATGTTCTGAAAGAATTCCACTGCATCCCTCACTGACATATCAAGGATGTCTGCTATGGTTTTCCCTTTGTATTTAATTTCCAAGGTTTCTCTGTTATATCTAGCACCTTTACATACCTCACATGGTACATAAACATCGGGTAGGAAGTGCATTTCAATTTTTATAATACCATCACCACGACATGCTTCACAGCGTCCACCTTTAACGTTAAAACTAAATCTACCTGCTTTATATCCCCTTGCTTGGGCATCATTGGTGGATGAGAAAAGCTCCCTAATATAGTCAAAGACTCCTGTATATGTGGCAGGGTTTGACCTAGGGGTCCTGCCTATGGGTGATTGATCGATATCAATTACCTTTTCTATATTTTCTAGTCCCCTGATTTCCTCATGGGCACCGGGCTTTGATTTAGCGTTGTGTAGCTTTTGTGCTAAAGACTTGTGCAATATTTCATTGATTAGAGTACTTTTACCAGATCCAGAAACACCTGTTACACAGGTAAATACTCCACATGGTATTTTCACATTCACGTCTTTAAGGTTGTTTTCCTTGGCTCCAACTATTTCTAACCATTTACCGTTGGGCTCTCTTCTTTTTTCAGGTATTGGTATTTTCTTAACTCCGCTGAGGTATTGGCCTGTGATGGAGCGGGGTTCAGCCATGATTTCTTCCATGGTGCCTACTGCCACAACCTCTCCACCGTGGGCCCCTGCCATGGGACCAATGTCCACGATACAGTCAGCCACTTTCATGGTGTCCTCATCGTGTTCTACCACGATTAGGGTGTTTCCTAAATCCCTAAGTTTCATAAGTGTATTTAATAGTCTTTCGTTATCCCTTTGATGTAAGCCAATACTGGGCTCATCGAGGATGTAAAGCACACCTGTTAAACTAGATCCTATTTGGGTTGCTAGCCTAATCCTTTGGGCCTCTCCCCCTGATAGGGTACCTGCGGCTCTATCCAATGTAAGGTAGTCTAGGCCCACATCATTTAAAAAGCCTAATCTCTCATTTATTTCCTTTAGAATCATTCTAGCTATGAGCTTTTCTTTTTCTGTGAAGTCAACCTGACCTAAGAAATCTTTAACATCAGTTACGGATTTTGCTGTCAGTTGAGAAATATTCACTCCACCCACCAGAACAGCTAAACTTTCAGGTTTTAGTCTTGCACCTTTACATTTATTACACGGAAAACTTGACATATAGGTTTGCAAGTCATTTCTGATGTATTCTGAGCTGGTTTCGTTGTATCGCATTTTGATCCAATTTACTAAACCCCTAAAGCCTGTGTTTAACTCATGGTTTTCCCCTTGGGAATTTATATATGTGAAGTTAAATTTTCTGTCAGGTACACCATATAGAAGCATTTTATAGTGCTCCTTAGGCAAATCTTTAACAGGTAACTTAGTATTTAAATTAAACTCTTTGGCCACGGCATTTAGTACTGAATTGTAATATGTGGAGGTACTTCTACTCCATGGAGCCAGTGCTCCTTCTTCAATGGATAGGTATGGGTCTGGAATGATCAAATCAGGGTCTGGCTCTAAGTGGCTCCCTAATCCTCCACATTCTTCACATGCCCCATATGGATTGTTAAAGGAAAACATTCTTGGGCTTATTTCCTCGAAACTAAATCCACATTCTATACATGCAAAATTTTGACTAAATGTAATTGTTTCTCCATCAATTATATCAACCAATGCAATTCCTTCGGCTTGGGAAAGTGCCAGCTCCAATGAGTCTGCCAGTCGGTTTTGGATACCATCTTTAACCACAAGCCTGTCTATAATTACTTCTATGGTATGTTTTTTATTTTTCTCTAGCTTGATTTCTTCACTCAATTCATATAGGTGATCATCTATTCTCACCCTTACAAACCCACTTTTTCTTAGGCCTTCAAGGACTTTAACATGCTCACCTTTTCTCCCTCTGATGACAGGGGCCATAACTTGAAGTTTTGTTTTTTCAGGAAACTCCATTATTCTATCTACCATTTGTGAAACTGTTTGTTGTTGGATGGGCTTATTACAGTGTGGACAATAGGGTCTCCCTGCCCTGGCATAAAGTAGCCTCAAGTAGTCATAGATCTCAGTTACTGTTCCCACCGTTGATCTGGGGTTTTTACTGGTGGTCTTTTGGTCTATGGATATGGCTGGTGACAGACCTTCAATTGAATCCACATCGGGTTTTTCCATTTGCCCTAAGAATTGTCTGGCATAGGCAGAAAGTGACTCCACATATCTCCTTTGTCCTTCGGCGTAAATTGTTTCAAAGGCTAAAGAGGATTTACCTGATCCACTTAATCCTGTGAAAACCACAAGTTTATCCCTTGGTATTGTTAAGTCAATATCTTTAAGATTATTTTCCCTAGCACCTTTTACAACTATATTTTTCATCTATTCCTCTTCCCTCTACTTTCCTTTTAGTTCAATTATCATATCCCTTAAGTAAGCAGCCTTTTCGAATTCAAGGGCTTTTGCTGCTTCCTTCATTTCTTTTTCTAATTTTGCTAGCAGTAGTTCCCTATCTTTCTTACTGATCTTTTTGCCATTGTCCACAACATATTTGGCACCATCTTCTGCGGCCTTTGTTGCTTCAATGATGGCGTGGATATTCTTAGTGATACTTTGTGGAACAATGTTATGTTTTTCATTATAGCTTTGCTGAATTTCACGCCTACGATTTGTTTCGGTTATTGCTTTTTCCATGGAATTTGTGATGACATCCCCATATAGAATTACTCTACCGTGAACATTACGGGCAGCACGTCCTATGGTTTGTATCAGTGAACGTTCTGAGCGAAGGAATCCTTCTTTATCAGCATCTAGCACTGCAACCAAAGAAACCTCTGGAAGGTCTAGACCTTCTCTTAAAAGGTTTATGCCAACCAGTACATCGAATTCCCCTAGACGCAAATCCCTTATTATTTCCATTCTCTCAATTGTTTTAATATCTGAGTGTAGGTATTTAACTTTAACACCAATTTCCTTCATATAGGCAGTCAGATCTTCAGCCATTCTCTTTGTTAAGGTGGTTACTAATACTCTGTGGTTTGTAGCTACGGTTTTTTTGATTTCGTTTAGTAGGTCATCAACCTGTCCCTCCACAGGTTTTACTGTGATAACGGGATCTATTAGTCCTGTGGGTCGAATTATCTGTTCCACCACCTGCTGGGAGTTTTCAATTTCATATTTAGCAGGGGTTGCTGAAACATATACAGCTTGGTTTACAACGGTTTCGAACTCTTCAAATCTAAGGGGTCTATTATCAAATGCTGATGGTAACCTAAATCCATGCTCCACCAATGACTCCTTCCTTGACCTATCCCCTGCATACATTGCACCAATTTGTGGTACTGTCACATGGGACTCATCGATTATCATTAAGTAATCATCGGGAAAGAAGTCTAATAGGGTATATGGTTTACTTCCTGGTTCCCTTTCTGTTAAATGCCTGGAGTAATTTTCTATACCAGAGCAAAAACCTATTTCCCGCATCATCTCTAAATCATAGCGGGTTCTTTGTTCTATTCTTTGTGCTTCAAGGAGCTTCCCTTGGGATTTGAAGTATTCTATTCTCTCGGATAGCTCTTGCTCAATGGCTTCAGTGGCCCTAAGGACCTTTTCCTTTGCAGTGACATAGTGAGATGCAGGGAAAATAGCCACATGGTTTCTAAGTCCCAGTATCTCCCCTGTCAGTACATCTATTTCAGTTATTCTGTCTATTTCATCACCAAAAAATTCAACCCTTATGGCTTTATCGCTGTTGCCTATGGGGAATACCTCTAATACGTCTCCTCTAACCCTGAATGTTCCCCTTTTAAAGTCTGTGTCATTTCTGTTATATTGAATTTCCACTAAATTCCTTATTACTTTATCCCTGTCCAGTTCCATTCCAGTTCTTAAGGAAACTATCAGGTCACTATATTCTTCAGGGGAGCCTAAACCGTATATACAAGATACACTGGCAACAATTATTACATCTCGCCTTTCAAATAGAGAGCTGGTGGCTGAATATCTAAGCTTATCTATCTCATCATTTATTTGCGAATCCTTTTCTATATATGTGTCACTGGAGGGAATGTATGCTTCGGGTTGATAGTAGTCATAGTAGCTTACGAAATATTCTACGGCGTTATCTGGAAAGAATTCTTTGAATTCGCTACATAGCTGTGCAGCCAATGTTTTGTTATGGGCAATTACCACTGTGGGCTTGTTTACTTTTTCAATTACATTGGCCATGGTGAAGGTTTTACCTGAACCTGTTACCCCAAGTAATGTTTGTCCCTTATGGCCCTTTTGTATTCCCTCAACTAATTTCTCTATGGCTTTGGGTTGATCCCCTGTTGGTTTATAGTTTGATACCAGCTTAAATTTACCAGGTAACATGGTACACCACCTCACGTCTTTTATGTTTACTTAATAATTATATCAGTAATGATTTCAAATTAAAAGGGTTTAATCGAATTTATGTTCGGGGGGGAAGTGTGGGTAAGGGAGTGGGGTGGTTGAAGCATTCTACTGCGGATAGGGAAGGATAAGGGCATGCTAACACGGATTTTTAAGGGAGA
>CAYYRM010000177.1:0-5448 GCA_964474005.1 uncultured Eubacteriales bacterium | reverse complement strand
TGGACCACCCCTAATTATCCTGTTTATCGATTTCATAGAACATCGCAAATAGCTCAAAGGAGGAATTAACCATGGGTAAGCAAATCACTAAGAACATATTAATGAGGGTGGTTATTGTTTTGGGAGTACTAGTTGTGATGGTTAACCTCGTAAAGCATCTAGTCTAATAGCTATAGTTAATTTATAAAGACCTCAATAAGGCCTATGTCAGGCCTTATTTTTTTGACTAAAACTAGCAAAAATTTCATCTATATATGGTATAATTAAATGATAGAAAAGGAGGAGGAATTTTTTTGAAACCACTTGCTGAAATTGTTGTAGATTGTCCTTTAAAGGATATCAATAAAACCTTTCACTACACCATTCCACTCCATTTAGAAGAATTCATAGATGTTGGCAGTAGAGTGTTGGTTCCATTTAATAATAGGACTGTACAGGGTTTTGTTATTAGAATAGAAAAAAACTGGGATAAAAAAATTAAGTATCGCTTAAAGGATGTATTGATGGTATATGAATATCCAGCCATATTAGATTCAAGTTTAATAGGATTGGCTCAGTGGATGTCATATAATTACTGTGCGTCACTGTTTTCCTGTATACAAAGTATGTTACCCAGGGGTGTCAAGCTTCAGTTAACTGAACTATTTACTTTAACTAAAGAAACCTTAGATGTGGAATTTAACGATTTTTTTAAAAAGCCTAGAACATTAAGTGAGATAATCAGTCAGTTTTCAGTTACCAAAGAACAAATCAATGATTTATTAAGGGATGGTTACTTAGCAAAAGACTTAAACGTTAAAACAATTGTTAAGGAAAAGCATCACCAGTTAATTTTCTTAAACCCCAATGTGGAAGAAATAATTGTTCCAACCAATGCCCTCAGGCAACAACAATTATTGGAGCTTTTATCAAACCAAGAAACCATTGTTTTATCTGAGCTTCCAACGGGTTTACGCAATGCTGCCAATACCATGATGGAAAAGGGATATATATTAAGCAAAACCGTGGAAGTATATAGAGAGCCTGAAGTAATAGATACAAAGGATAAGGTTATTAAAGAATTAACTTTAGAACAAAAGGAAGTACTAAAGAGAATAAATGAAGCCTATTTAATGGGAAAAGAAGTGGTCTTACTTAAAGGGGTAACTGGTAGTGGGAAGACAGAAGTTTATCTACAGTTTGTTCAACAGGTGGTGGAATCTGGAAAGGAAGCCATAATCCTCGTGCCAGAAATATCCTTAACTCCACTTATGGTGGGGAGGTTCAAGTCCAGATTTGGTCATAGTGTGGCTGTACTTCACTCTGGGCTTACAGAAGCCCAAAAGTTTGATCAATGGTTAAAAATCAAACGAGGTATAGTAAAGATAGTTGTTGGGGCCAGAAGTGCAGTTTTCGCACCATTTAACAACTTAGGTGCCATAATAATAGATGAAGAACATGAGGGTACATATAAACAGGAAGAGCAACCCAGATATGTTACAAAAGACGTGGCTGAGTTTAGGGTTAACCAATGTAATGGTATATTATTATTAGGTAGTGCCACACCCAGTGTTGAAAGCTACCATAGGGCTGTAAATGGTGAAAATGTGCTTTTGGAGTTAAATAAAAGGGCAAACAATATGGAGCTTCCTAAAATACACATTGTGGACATGAAAGAAGAGCTAACCAAAGGTAACCGTAGTATTTTCAGTGAAAGCTTACAAAAATCAATGGAAGAAACCCTCAGTAAAGGAGAACAGGCTATCCTTTTCTTAAATAAAAGGGGTTTTTCATCCACCACATTGTGTAGAAGTTGTGGATTTACATTTAAGTGCCCCAGCTGTGATGTTAATTTAACATCACATCTACAAGGGAAATTTTTAATTTGTCATTATTGTAATTATTCTATTACTAATCCAAATAACTGTCCAAAATGTGGGAGTGCTCATATTCGTTTTAATGGTTTAGGCACTGAAAAACTTAAAGATGAAATAATAAAACGTTTTCCTTTGGCAAGAATTATAAGGATGGATAATGATACCATGACAACTGCTTCAAGCTACAATGAAGTTTATCAAAACTTTCTGGAGGAAAAGGCTAATGTATTAATTGGAACACAGATGATTACCAAGGGATTTGATTTTCCCAAGGTCACCTTGGTGGGTATAATACTGGCAGATTTATCACTAAACTTTCCTGATTTCCGTAGTAGCGAGAAAACATTTCAGTTAATAACACAGGTTGCAGGGCGTGCAGGAAGGGCTAAAGACTTGGGAAAGGTAATTTTACAAACATACACCCCTGAACATTTTAGTTTAGTCACCAGTTCAACATATGATTATCAGGCTTTTTTCCAAGAAGAGCTTAAGATGCGTCAAACCCTTAATTATCCACCCTTTACCAAATTGGCAAAGATTGAAGTGGTTTCCAAGAAAAATGACACAGGTAAAAAAATCATTGATGAAATTTCCAGCATGCTTAAAGCATCTATTCAACCCAATGACTCCATTGAGGTTTTAGGGCCTGTAATCCCTGCAATTCCCCGTTTAAGAAATAATTATAGGTTTATGTTGATTATAAAATATGTTCAGGATTCAATTTTTCTAGGAATTTTACAAAAAATTAATTTAAATAAGTATAAAAATGACATAATATTAAACATAAAGGTAGATATAAATCCACAAACGTTATTATAGGGAGGAAATGAAATGGCAATTAGAACAGTCTTAAAGGATAATGATCCCATATTGAGAAAAAGATCAAAGGAAGTTACAGAAATTACTGAAGAAATAATATCTTTAATAGATGATATGATAGAAACCATGGAGGATTACAATGGAATAGGCCTAGCAGCTCCCCAGGTGGGTGTTCTTAAAAGGATTATTATAGTTAAGGTATCAGAAGAATCTGAGTTAATTGAGCTTATAAACCCTAAGATTATAAAGGAAAAAGGTCAACAAAGGGATTTAGAAGGATGCCTATCAATTCCAGGGGTCTATGGTGAAGTCACTAGATCTAAAGAAATAATAGTTGAAGGGCTGGACAGGACTGGGAAGAAGAGAAAAATCAGGGGCTCAGAGCTATTGGCTAGGGCTTTACAACACGAAATAGACCACTTAAACGGTGTTTTATTCACTGATAAAGTAGAAAAATATGTTGAGAATTAGGTGATTGAAATGAAAATTGTGTTTATGGGAACTCCAGACTTTGCAGTCCCTCCATTGGAGAGGTTGTATGATTTGGGCTATGAAGTTGAAGCTGTGGTCACAAAACCTGACCAAAAAAGAGGGAGAGGTCAAAAAGTAACTTTTTCCCCTGTTAAAGAACTGGCATTAAAACACAATACCGAAATACTTCAGCCAGATAGGGTAAAGGGAAATTTAGAATTTGTTAATAAACTTAAGGCACTAAAACCTGATATAATTGTTGTAGTAGCCTATGGAAAGATATTACCTGAGGAAGTTTTGGCAATACCCAAACACGGTTGTGTTAATATCCATGGTTCATTACTACCAAAATACCGTGGAGCTGCACCCATCCATTGGGCACTGATTAATGGGGATAAAGAGACAGGTGTAACTACAATGCTAATGGATTCTGGTATGGACACAGGGGACATGCTTTTAAAGGCTGTTATCCCCATTACAGATGAAGATGATGTCGCATCATTACATGTAAAGCTTTCAAACTTAGGGGCTCAAGCCTTAGTGGAAACCTTAGAGAAATTAAAAGCAGGAACCATAACCCCCGTAAAACAAGAAGATAAACAGGCAACCTATGCCCCCATGGTATTTAAGGATCTAGGCAAATTAGAATGGAATAAGGATACATTGGAAATATTTAATAAAGTCAGAGGCTTAAATCCTTGGCCAGGTTGTTATACCTTTTTAAATGGACAAAGACTTAAAATCCACAAATGTCAGATTACACATGATGCAAATTTAAGTGCTATTCCTGGGACCATTGTTGATATAAATAAAGGGGGTATTTGTGTTAAAACAAAGGATGGCATTCTACAACTGACAATAGTACAGCCAGAAAATAAACCTAAAATGGAAGCATCTTCCTATGCTAACGGCTACAACATAAAGCGAGGAGAAAAATTTGACTAACCAATATAAAAAAAGATCTTATGTTTTATTAATGCTAGTATCTTTAGCCTTTATTTTTATCATGACAATTCTTTTCTTATATGGTGTTTTAGGTGATTTTTTTTTACTAAGGCTATTGTTATGGGGCTTGTTGGCCTTGATGTTTATATTAAGCTTTATTTTTGGGTTAGGGATATTTTTATTGGTATACAAGATAAAACGCGGGTCCAGATTTGGAGCCATAGGTCCCTTAATAAGGGGAAGTATCAGAATATTGTATCCCATTGTTTTGTTAGTGGCAGATATCTTCAAATATGATAAGGATAAGGTAAAGGGGTCATTCATCGAAATAAATAATCAATTGCTTATAAACAATCACTCCACCTATAACCCTGAAGAAATTCTTTTATTACTACCCCATTGCATTCAAAACAATACATGTAATGTAAAAATAACAAACGACATAGATAATTGCATAAAATGTGGAAAATGTCAGATGAAAGACATTCTTAATTTAAGAGATAAGTATCAAATAAATATTTTAGTTGCCACAGGGGGAACCATAGCTAGAAACATAATTAAAAAGCTACGTCCCAAAATAGTAATAGCTGTGGCTTGCGAAAGGGATCTGACCAGTGGTATATTTGATACAGAACCTTTACCAGTTATTGGGGTACTAAATGTTAGACCCCATGGACCATGTTTTAATACTGGTGTCCAGTTAGATGAATTGGAAAAAAGAATAAAGATGGTAATTAAGGAGGAATTATAATGGGTTTCTTTATTGATCAAGGTTATATAATTTTTGTACTCCCAGCAATGCTATTTGCTTTTTATGCTCAATCCAAGGTTAAAAGTGCTTACAATAGATATTCAAGGGTGGCTTCAAAAAAAGGACACACAGGTCGGGATGTGGCCAGAAGCCTCTTAGATAAAATGGGGCTTTATGATGTGGATGTGGAACTAACGGGTGGACATTTGTCAGACCACTATGATCCGAAGGCCAAAAAGGTTAGACTCTCAAGGGAAGTTTTTCATGGAACATCCTTAGCTGCCCTTAGTATTGCAGCCCACGAAACTGGTCATGCCCATCAACATGCTGAAAGTTATTTCTTTTTGGCATTCAGAAACAACTTCTTTCCCTTAGCTAGAATCGGTAGTTCCATGGCAATGCCCTTATTCATCGCTGGATTTTTCTTCGGTGGAAATACATTACTTATGGACATAGGTATTGC
Organism: uncultured Eubacteriales bacterium; assembly: GCA_964474005.1. Lineage (GTDB taxonomy): Bacteria > Bacillota > Proteinivoracia > Proteinivoracales > Proteinivoracaceae > Alkalicella. Next base: position 143 of record CAYYRM010000177.1, on the reverse strand, counting down.
ACTTTTTAGCTTTGCAGTGATCTTTCAGCTAATAACTTTACCAGTGGAATTTAACGCTTCCACAAGGGCAATGGGTTTGCTATCTGACGCGGGTTTCATTTACCCTGAAGAAGAAAAAGGTTCTAAGGCTGTGTTAGATGCAG
>CAYYRM010000176.1:0-5452 GCA_964474005.1 uncultured Eubacteriales bacterium | reverse complement strand
TTAAATAATACTATAAAAAAGTTGTTTTTTGGAAAGTAATATGTTATACTACCATTGTTGTAAAAACACACGCTTAAAAGGTAAGTGAACTGGTCCTAAATTTTAGGTTACTCACTTCTTTAATTTTAAGCGGAGGATAAACCAGAGAGGAGGTCAATATAATGGCTATTATTTCAATGAAACAATTGTTAGAAGCTGGTGTTCATTTTGGACATCAAACCCGCCGTTGGAACCCTAAAATGGCTCCATACATCTTCACTGAAAGAAACGGTATTTACGTTATTGACCTACAAAAAACAGTAGGTAAAATCGAAGAAGCTTATAACTTTGCAAAAGAGATAGCTTCTGAAGGTGGAAAAATACTTTTTGTAGGTACAAAAAAACAGGCACAAGAGGCAGTAGAAACTGAAGCTCAACGTTCTGGTATGTACTATGTTAACCAAAGATGGTTAGGTGGTATGCTTACAAACTTTGACACCATTGGTAAAAGAGTCAACAGACTACGTGAACTTGAAAAGATGGAAGAAGACGGTACTTTTGAAGTGCTTCCCAAAAAAGAAGTAATCAAATTACGTCTTGAGATGGAAAAACTGAACAAGTATCTAGCTGGTATTAAAGATATGGCTAATCTTCCAGATGCGATATTCATTGTGGATCCTAGAAAAGAGAGAATCGCTGTTGCTGAAGCTAAAAAATTGGGTATTCCAATTATTGCAATAGTTGATACAAACTGTGATCCAGACGAAGTTGATTATGTAATTCCTGGTAACGATGATGCTATCCGTGCTGTTAGCCTAATTGCTTCTAAGATTGCCGATGCTATATTAGAAGGTAATCAAGGAGTTCAAGAATAAACAATAGAAGGTAAGGATAACACGGAGGCAAGTCCTTTGTATTAACCTTACCTTTTTAAATGTAACCTTTAAAAGGAAAGGGAGGATACTAAGATGGTATCTGCACAATTGGTAAAAGAATTAAGAGAAAAAACTGGCGCAGGGATGATGGACTGCAAAAAAGCTTTAACTGAAACAAATGGAGACATGGAAAAAGCCATTGAGTACTTAAGGGAAAAAGGACTGGCTGCTGCAGCTAAGAAATCTGGTAGAATTGCAGCTGAAGGTCTTGTGGGGTCTTACATTTCTGACGACCAAAAAACAGGTGTGTTGGTAGAGGTTAACTGTGAAACTGACTTCGTTGCTAAAAACGAAGAGTTTCAACAATTGGTTAAGGATATCGCATTCCACATTACCGAAAGTAATCCAGAAAATGAGACTTCATTATTAGAGCAATCCTTTGTTAAAGATTCCTCAGTAACAGTTCAACATTTAATAAATGAAAAAATCGCTAAAATAGGCGAAAACATGTCTATTCGTAGGTTCACCAGATATAGCCTAGATAACGGTATTGTAGAAGCGTACATACATGGAAACGGTAGAATAGGTGTTATCGTTGAAATTAGTAGTGAAACTAACAATGTCGCACAGAATCCTGAAATTCAACAATTTGCAAAGGATATTGCTATGCAAATAGCTGCAGCTTCACCACAGTTTATCAATAGGGATGAAGTACCTCAGGACCTTTTAGATAAAGAAAGAGAAATTCTTTTGGCACAAGCCATTAATGAAGGTAAACCAGCTAATATAGCTGAGAAAATGGTGGCTGGAAGAATAGAAAAATTCTATAAGGAAATCTGTTTATTAGAGCAACCATTTATTAAAGACCCTGATACCACAGTTCAAAAACTACTTAAAGAAAAAATCTCTAAAATTGGTGAAAATCTAACCATTTCAAGATTTACTCGCTATACCTTAGGCGAAGGAATTGAAAAGAAAGAAGAAAACTTCGTAGAAGAAGTAATGAAAGCATCACAAGTTAAATAACACAAAAAAGAGCACATGGGTTTGTGCTCTTTTTTAGAAAATAACTAATGGATTAAGGATTAAATTTGCTAATTGACATGAAGGAAAACACCTTATGGGTGTAGAATAATATAGGGGGGTACAAAGTGGCAAAGTATAAACGAGTGATATTAAAACTTAGTGGTGAAGCATTAGCTGGTGAGCAAGGCTACGGAATTGATAATCCTATGCTAAAAATTATTGCTCAACAGATAAAAGAAGTGAAAGATATTGGAGTAGAAGTTGCAATAGTAGTTGGTGGAGGAAACATATGGCGTGGTGCCACAGCCAGTCATAAAGGGATGGAGCGTGCCACCGCTGATTATATGGGTATGCTTGCTACCACAATAAATTCCCTAGCTCTACAAGATGCTTTGGAATCCATTGGTGTAATTACAAGGGTTCAGACAGCCATTGAAATGCGACAAATCGCAGAGCCTTACATAAGAAGAAGGGCAATAAATCATCTAAGTAAGGGCCGTGTGGTTATATTTGCCGCGGGAACAGGTAATCCTTATTTTTCAACTGATACAACAGCTGCATTAAGGGCTGCAGAAATAGGTGCTGAAACAATCTTGCTCGCAAAGGGTAAAGTGGACGGAGTATATGACAGTGACCCCTTGACAAACCCAGATGCAGTTAAATTTGAAGAACTAACATATATCGAAGTATTACAGCGTGGTCTTGGGGTAATGGATTCCACCGCCACCTCTTTATGTATGGACAATAATATTCCTCTAATTGTCTTTGCTTTAAACCAAGAGGGGAACATAAAAAGGGCAGTTATGGGGGAAAAAATAGGAACAATAATCAGGGGGGATAAAAATGCTTAATGACATTTATTCAGATGTTAAAGACAGAATGAGTAAGGCCATTTCCGCACTAAAAAAGGACTTAGCTTCATTGAGGGCAGGAAGAGCTAACACTGCTTTATTAGACAAGATTACTGCAGACTATTACGGTGTACCTACACCTATTCCTCAAATGGCTACGGTGACTGCTCCAGAAGCACGACTTTTGGTTATCCAGCCATGGGACAAAACAACCATTCCTGAAATTGAAAAGGGCATTTTAAAATCAGACTTAGGTATTACTCCAAGCAATGACGGTACTGTAATAAGACTTGGATTTCCTCAACTCACCCAAGAAAGAAGGGCTGAATTAGTTAAACTAATCAAGAAAAAAGGTGAAGAAAGTCGTGTGGCCATTCGTAACATTCGTAGAGATGGCAATGACATGATTAAAGACCTAGAAAAAGATAATGAAATATCTGAAGATGATAGCAGACGTGCTCAGGATGAAATACAAAAAATCACTGATGGATTTATCAAGGAAATAGATCAAGTCATTGAGAAAAAAGAGGAAGAAGTCTTAGAAGTATAATGGACTTAGTAGCACTAAGGTTAGATTCTGCTCTAAAAATTTTAAAGGAAACTGAAACTAACTATGAAATCAAATATATAACAAATCCAAAAGTGGAAGAAGATAAGGACCATTTCAAATGGCGTGTTGTAAAACAAAGTAATGAAAACGGGATAATGATTATTTATGTAATGGCCGAGATCTAAATTATCCCCCCTCCTATGAGGGGGGATAAAATTTAAATGCTTTGAGGTGGAATCCCATGTTTTTTAAAAAGGATATAATAAAATCAGTTAAAGATAAAGGGAATGTTCCCAAATGTATAGCAATAGTGATGGATGGAAATGGTCGTTGGGCTCAGCGTAGGGGTTTGCCTAGAACCGCTGGACATAAAATGGGTGTAGAAGCCTTAAAAAGAATCACTGAAAGCTGCATTAAATTAGGGGTTCAATATATAATTTTATATGCTTTTTCCACTGAAAATTGGAAACGTCCAAAAGAAGAAGTGGATTTTTTAATGAAACTTCCAGGGGAATATCTTGGTACTGAATTAGATAAAATCATAAAAAACAATATTAGGATTGAAACAATTGGAGATTTATCAAAACTACCAGCGGAAACCAAAGAAACCATGGAAGTAGCAATTAAAAAATCTCAATCCAATACGGGTTTAAATCTGGTTTTTGCCATAAACTATGGTTCCAGGCAAGAAATCGTAAATGCCGTAAACCTTACTCTTGAAAATTCAAAAGAAAATCACATTGAAAAAGAAGAAGATTTTTCAAGGTTTATGGATACCACATTAAAATCCATACCAGATCCCGATTTATTTATTAGACCAGGTGGAGAGTATAGGGTAAGTAATTTTCTTCTTTGGCAATTAGCTTATACTGAACTGTTTTTTACGGATACCCTTTGGCCAGATTTTAATGAAAAACATCTATGTAAAGCCATTCAAAGCTACCAAAATCGTGAACGTAGATTTGGAGGATTAAAAAAATAAAAGATTTGGGTGATATCAATGTTAACAAGAATTATTACAGCTGTTTTAGGAATACCCATTGTATTTTTTGCAGTATACCAAGGTGGAATAATATTTAATTCTTTGCTATTTTTAATATCTGTGTTAGCATTTAATGAGTACTTAAAAATCGTTAAACTATCTAATACCCTATATAACCTATTATCTGTTGTTTTTGCTGCTGCACTTATTTTATTTAGCACTGATTTTTTAATAAGTATTTTATTAGCTTTTTTAGTATCCAGTATATATATTAGAGTTTATAATTTTAAAAACCTAACTCTAAAGGATTTGGCTTTACTGTTCTTAGGCTTATTATACACCCACGGCATATTATTTCTACTGAAGGAAATTAGGAACAATGACAGTGGAATCTTACTGATTCTTTATATTCTAATAATTACTTGGGTTACCGATTCTGGAGCTTATTTTACAGGTAGGGCATTGGGTAAAAGAAAGCTTGCACCCAATATTTCTCCAAAGAAATCCATTGAAGGATTAATTGGTGGGACCGCTTTAGCCGTATTGGTAATAATCTTGCTAAATTCCTATTACCCAATTGGGAATATGATTTATGTTGCACTATTTGCCTTGTTTGGTAGTTTGATATCCGTTGTGGGGGATCTATTTGAATCAGCAATTAAAAGAGAATATGAAGTTAAAGATTCAGGTAATATATTACCAGGGCATGGTGGTATCTTAGATAGGATCGACAGTCTTTTATTTTTAATCCCTGTGGCATATCTTTTTATAACCCACATATTATAAATGAGGTGTATTAATGAATATTGCAATTTTAGGCTCCACGGGGTCAGTGGGAATCCAGACCCTAGAGGTTATTGATATATCTGAACATTTAAGTTTATATAGTTTAGTTGCCAATAATAATTGGGAACTTATGGAACAGCAATGTAGAAAATACCAGCCAAAGGTTGTGGCACTTTTTGATGAAAATTCCGCCCTAAAATTAAAGGAACGAATTAGCGACCTAAATATTAAAGTTTTATCAGGGGAACAAGGTGTAATTGAAGCCAGCTCTGCAAAGGATATAGATATGGTTGTTTCCGCAATTGTTGGTAAGGCAGGGTTAATCCCTACATATTATGCAATCTCAAACAAAAAAAACATAGCATTGGCAAACAAGGAAACCCTAGTTATAGCAGGGCACATC
>CAYYRM010000175.1:0-5554 GCA_964474005.1 uncultured Eubacteriales bacterium | reverse complement strand
TTTAACCCAGAGAAAATTTAGGATAAGATGCTATCCTTTTCAGGAAAGCGTTAATGAAAGTAAATTTATTTTAATCTTTAGTACTAAATTGATTTATTTAAATAAATAATTATGCAGCTAACATAATCTTTTATGTTAGCTTTTTTACGGCCTTAACCGACTAACCAACATAAAAATGAGGTGTCATTGGTGACACAACATATAATAATAACACTGGTAGGCTTATTTTTAATAACAGCTTTAACCAACATTTTAGCCACATTAAAAAGTATTTTATTAGCAAAAAAATTATGAATCCAGTATATTTTTTAGTTTTTGCCGATGCTATAATTTTCGCTACTGTTCTAGGTAAGGTTGCTAACTCTGACGGGATAGTTTTTGTGATAGCGTACGCCCTAGGAAAAACCTTAGGGGTTTTCATTGGTGGAAAAATAGAAGAAAAGCTAGCACTTGGAATTTTAGAAGTGGATTTATTTTTAAACAATAAAGAAAAAATGATTCAGATAGCCGAAATGCTCAGAGAGGAAGGCTACACAGTAAATAACTACCTAGCAAGAGGAAACAATGGGGACAGAAGATATAAAGTAGAAGTTGTAATTAAGAGAAAAGAGCTTAAAGTACTGGAAAGTATTATGGAGAGGTGTGGAGTAACTGACCCTACATTAAAAATTAAAAGTCTTAACAGAGTGGAAGGCAAAATAACCACAACTAGACTAATAAGAGCATCATAAGCCAGGGGTAAGCCAAGGGGACGTTTCGAGACTGCTGAAAAACCTCCATCTTCGTCGTTACTGCAAAAGTCCATCATCCTCACGTATTACATATACGCTGCGGTGATGGACTTTCTTGCGCCTAGAATCTGAAGATTTTTGAGCAGTCTTAAAAGATAAGGACTTTCTCAGTGCCTTCAAAACGTCCCCTTGGCCGTGTGAAATTAGGTATTTAAGCGTCCATATAACTGATGTATAATTGAGGAGGTATTTAATAATTAATATTTTGGGGAGGAACCAATGACCACAAGACTATCAGCTTATAGGATATACCTAATTTATGCTGGACTGACAGCATTCTTTTATAATCTAGTGTTTACAGTGAATGAACTATACCGAATAGAAGTGGCTGGGTTTAATGCCTTGCAACTGGTTTTAGTGGGAACAGCTGTGGAGCTGTCGGGCTTTTTGTTTGAGATCCCCACAGGTATTTTAGCAGATGTTAAGAGTAGAAAATTATCAGTAATTATTGGTGTAAACTTGATAGGAATGGGGTTCCTAATAGAAGGATTAATACCTAGCTTCATTGTAATACTTATTTGCCAAGTAGTATGGGGTATTGGTGGGACATTTACCAGTGGCGCAGATGAGGCATGGATTGCAGATGAAATGGGAGGTAAAGGTCTGGATAGACTATTCCTTCGAGGTGCTCAAATGGGTCAGGTAGGGGCCCTACTGGCTGTTGTTGTCAGTACCATCATTGGGACAATGGTGATTAATTTACCTATGATTATGGGAGGAATTCTATTTATTTGCTTAGGAATATTTCTTTGGTTTTACATGCCAGAGACAGCATTCAGACCAACTCCCAAGGAAGAAAGAAGCTCCTTTCAACAAATGCTGTTAACCTTTCGTTTAGGATTACAATCCATTAAGAAAAGCCATGTATTAGTTGCTATGGTGGGAATATCCTTTTTTTATGGTTTGTATAGTGAAGGATTAGATAGACTGTGGATAGCCCATATACTTGAAAATGTATCTTTAGAATCAATAAGTGTGCAACCAATTATTTGGGTAGGTGCCATAAACGGTATTGCAATGGTGACAAGTATCATAACCGTTGAATACATAAAAAGAAGGTTAGAAAAAACAGGTAAGTTGCAAAAAGTATGGTTACTAATTGGCATAAACTTAGTCATGGTATTAAGTATTTTGGCATTTGGAATGGCTGGTAATTTCCCCATGGCATTTTCCACTTATTTAACCTTTTACATCGTCAGGGTGACCAACGGCCCAATATATCGAGCATGGTTAAATGAAAATGTTGAATCTAAAGTAAGAGCCACAGTACTGTCCACCTACGGTCAAATAGATGCCCTAGGACAAATAATTAGTGGCCCAATAGTTGGCTTTATAGCATTTAAAACAAATATGGCAGTTGCAATTATAGCATCGGGACTTATATTGTCCCCAGTGTTAATTTTATATCTATACTTGTACAAAAAAGTGAAAGCTGAGTCAAAAAGGGAATGAGAAAAAATAAAAGAATAACCCTGTGTGAACGGGGTTATTCTTTTTCAAAAGTAAATTTATAATCCCTAAACACCCATTGTCCATCCTCAGTTAAAGCTTTTTCATAAAACTCCACTTCTTCAGCTGAATTTATTAGGATTACTGTCTTAATTCGAGTTCCATAGTTATGGGAATCAATGTGAATGGTTGATAACATTCTCTCTGTTTCTAAAGGAACCCCAGTGTCTGGTAGCTTTTCATCGGGGGGGGCTCAGTGTCAGATAAGATGTTAAATAGGTCATCATAGGTAAATTCAGTATCAATTACTTTCTTTAATCTATCCTTAGCTTTAACTACCTTAGGCTAAGGGCTATCCAAAAGAGCATTGCTTAGGCCATACAACCCAGGTTTTAATTGAAGTATCTGGTTTTCTACATTTGAGAAATAATACAATTCATCTAAGGTACCTACTATTAAGTTAAATAGGTCATATTTCTCACCCTTTGATTTTACATCCTTTAAATAACTGACGGGAGCTTTGTCACTTAAGAGAAAATCCTTAACCAAATAGCCCCTGGAAATACCAGGCTCCCTTTTAGTTCTAAAATCCCGATAATTTGTAATAAATGCCATACGTCCATGTTTGGTTATTCCCGTCCAAGTCCCCCCTTTTTGCAGGTCAATACCTGCTAAGACATTTGGGTGATCTTCCCAAAAGTGAGAAGGGGCAGTGGGGCGTTTTTTAAACTCATCTCTGTTTCCTAAAAAGATAAAGTGGTATTTTGGATGAATATTGTATGCAAATAATAAAGTACACATCGTTAACACCTCTCTTTATATTCAGTATTTTATCATAATTTTACATATGAATCTTCTCTAAGTATAAACTCCCAAGGTAATTTAGCCTAGTATTCTATATACTATGGACTTACACCAATACTGTTTTTTCTGTTCCAGCTTTTACTCTACAATATAAACATTTCCCATGAGGTATAAAATAATAAAGTAGACTAAAGAAGGAGATCTAATGCTCGAGGCCACATAAATAGTCCTTCTTTTAAGACTGCTCAAAAATCTTCAGATTCTAGGCACAAGAAAGCCCATCACCGGAGCGTATATGTAATACGTGAGGATGATGGACTTTCGCAGTAACAACGAAGATGGAGGTTTTTCAGCGGTCTTTAATGCTCTCCTTCTTTAGTCTACCTTTACAATAGGCTCTAACAAGGTTAAATAAAACTCATTACCATTGGATTCGCCACTTATGATATGTTCTTCTAGGCAAGGACGTGAATCATCAACTTGATAACCTTCACATTCTTTCAATAGCTTCATTAGGGTCTGCCAGGAATCGTATACTTCATTGGTACTGTTAAATGCTGCATATAACCCACCTAGGAATCTTTTTTCTTCTAGATAATCAGGTACATCTACACTTTCAGGTATGGTAACACATGCAGCCCAGCCGTATTTTTTACTTTCAGGACTAAATGGTGTTGTATTGAAACCAAAGATTCTGGCTGTACCCATTAGATTTTCTTTTTCTGCCCACTTAATGACATTGCTTAATGCCTCATCCTCTGGGGACTCACTTACAACATTAGAAAAGGCAACCCTCATAGAAGGTAAAGATAATATACGCAACGCACCTGTTGTTATTGGATTATTACTCATTGCAATTTCCTCCCACTCACTTTTAATATTTTCCCTGGAAGTGGTTTGATTTGCCAAAATTCCTTCCAGGCTTTTTACCCAATCAGACTTTTCATCTGTTACTTCTGCTGACACAATGGCAGCTAAACATTTCGTCAGTAAAGAAACCACTTTCATACCTTGCATATTTTCTTGTTCTAATTTCTTAATCTTTTTTTCCAATACGTTAACCGTGATTTTAGAACTCTTATTATCAATTATTTTCTTAACATCCTTTATGGGTATGTCCAGTTCCCTAAGCATTGCAACCAAACCAATGGCTTTAATTGCTCTTTCATCATACACCCTCCAGTTACTTTGAAAATCCCTTTGACTTTTAAAAAGTCCCTTTTCTTCCCAGTACCTCAACGTTCTACTGGTCAAACCCATTTGGTTAGCTAGCTCATGGATGGGAATATACTGACTCATTCAAACACCCCCTTAGAAATTTTATTTGTGAAGGCCTTCTGACTTAATAATATCACTTTACCCAACGTCAATTGCAAGGGGGAATTTAAAAAATAATATATAAAAAAGGATTAATATTTTATTGGTAGAATAAATTAAAGAATAATAAGCGATAGGGGGAATTTTATGGCTGGTAAAAAACCTTGTCCAAAATGTAGTTCAAAAGCAATAATACCCATAGTTTACGGATTGCCTAATAATGAATTGGGAGAAAAGGAAAAACAAGGCAAGTTAAAGCTAGGGGGTTGCTGTATTGAATTAGATGCCCCTGAATTCTTTTGTAAAGATTGTGAGTATCAGTGGAGTACTTATGGGAGTATAAAAGGAGGATTAGACATGTTTATTAAAGTGACAGAAGAAAACTTAAATGAATTAGTTCCTATGGCTTTGGAGTTGTGGCCAGACAATACATATGAAGGTCTGAAGGAAGATTTAGCTGATTTGCTAAAAAGTGAAAAACACGCTTCGTTTTTATATCAATCAGATGGAGAAAATGTAGGTTTTATCCAACTTTCTACCCGACATGATTATGTAGAGGGGTCAGATTCCAGCCCAGTGGGGTATGTGGAAGGTATATATGTAAAACCAGAATATAGGGGTAAAAATATTGCCAAGGAAATGATTACCCATGGAGAACAGTGGGCATTATCCAAGGGATGTACTCAAATGGCTTCAGACGTAGAACAACACAACACCGTGAGCTATGAATTTCATAAAAGAATAGGCTTTAAAGAAGCAAATAGACTGATTTGCTTTATTAAGGATATAGGGGAGTAAAGGGAGTTAAAAAGAATAGAAAACAGCCCTGTTGCAGTGAGTAACAGTGTTAAGGATTTATAGGACCAAACTGGCAATCAAAGTGATTACTCATAAAATAGTAACAAGGATACGCAGATTGGGGGTTATGGAGATGAATTATAAAATCGCAAGAGTAGAGGAGAACAAAGTTACCAAAGCTCTTATAAATGAACTAGCAGCGGTTATCTGTTATGAAGAGCCTGAGATGACAGAAAATCTTAAATTATTTTGGGATGATTGGTTTTCTGGAAAAATTGCAGGGGAGAAAGCTACAATCATTGCTTATGAATGCAGTAAAGACAGTGTAAATTATTTTGGTGTTGTTAGGTTTTGGCAAACCCCATATTGTGAGGGAAAATGGTTAATAGAAGGAT
>CAYYRM010000174.1:0-5589 GCA_964474005.1 uncultured Eubacteriales bacterium | reverse complement strand
ACAGTGGAAGTGAATATTGTCACAAACCTCATGGGCCAGATGCATTCTAATTCCATTTTATATAAAGAAACCGGTGGTGTTCATTCAGCAGCACTGGCAAACAGTGAAGGTATAATATACACCCGTGAAGACATAGGGAGGCATAATGCAGTCGACAAGATATTAGGGCGATCATTTGAGGATGGAATTGACATTAGTGACAAATTTCTTCTTACCAGTGGTAGATTATCATCTGAAATAGTTCTTAAGGTTTTAAAGGCTGGCATACCTATCTTGGTTTCCCGTTCAGCACCAAGTTCTTTGGCAGTGGAAATTGCTGAGCAAGGGGGATTGACATTATGTGGCTTTGTTAGGGGATCAAAGCTAAATTGCTATACACATCCCCATAGAATTAAAGGAGGTGTTAGTAATGATTCGTAACATCGTTGCTTTCATTTTACTAGTAGGCACAGGGGGAATGCTATTAACAGAAACTATTTTTTCCTTAGCAAATCCAATCTGGTATTTTGCCATGCTATTAGCCGCACTATTTTTCATAGTTGGGGTCTATTATCATATAAAGGGTACAAATAGTTAATGTTAGGGGAGTGACTTACCATGAAGTTTAATAAAAATCTACAAATAATCTTTACTGCAATCATAGGTACCTTTATAACATATTATTTGAGCATAGAATTGAGTTTGGGAGCAGTGGTTGCTTCTGCCATTGTGGGTCTAACTGCATCTATTTTTCTTCCCACCGATTTAGCAATAGTTACGTATACTTCAGCATTTGCAGGAATGTCCAGTTCAGCTGTCCTACAAAATTACCCCATGGTTATTTTGGCAGGAGCCCTTGTGGGTGTAATTTTTATAATAACTCAGCCGATTTATCAAGGCTTTGGTGGAAAATTGGGAACCATTGCGGCTTGCTCGGTAATTATAACCTCTAAGCTTTTCGGCTTATTTTAGGAGGGTTTTAATATGGAAACAATAATGATACTTTTAGTGGCTTTGGTTGCAGGGGTTTTGACATATTATATAAATCATTATTTAAACAAGGGGCCAGTTTTTGCCTCAGCTTTAGTGGCACTTCTTGCTGGACTATTGCTACCAAAACTCTTCGTATATGGGTCTACCCTAGCCGTTGTAGCCACCTGTGCTTCCTATGCAGGGATGTCTGCAAAAACCAGAATAACAACAATCTGGGAAATGGGTATTGGAGCTCTCTTAAGTGGAGTAATTTTCATAGCCGCTGACAAAGCCCTTGCAGGTCATGGGGGCAGGCTAGGTACCATAGCAGCCATCGCAGTTATAACTGTGTGGGGAGCTAGGCAGGCCTATGAAAAAATGGTATCCTTGGGTGTAAAAAAACAAGTGGAAATTCAGTGATTTAAAAAAGTTATTTGTAAATTCTAAAAAACAATAGTATAATTTTAATAAAAAGGGCTAACGAGCAGTTAGTCCTTAATTTTATATCTAATTAGGAGGGGATTATAGTGGCTTTTTTAACGGTAAAAACAGTAGATGAAGTACTAGACCTATTAAAAACCTTTAACATTGAAACAACCATTGGAAAAGTAGATTTAGTTGATGCAGTGGGATTAACATTGGCAGAGGAAATCATTTCCCCCATGTCCCTACCACCATACAACAGATCCGCGGTGGATGGCTACTGTGTTTTTTGGGATGATACATCAGGGGCATCGGAATCAATTCCCATGTTTTTAAAGGTTATTGGTGATGTGGAAATGGGTAAAGAACCCCAAGGGGATTTAAAAAGAAATTGCACAATGTCAGTGGCCACTGGAAGTATGCTACCCAAAAACGCCAATGCAGTGGTTATGGTGGAACACACAGAAAGATTAAGTGAAGATGAAGTTGCAATATATGAAAGTGTTGCCAGCTATGAAAATTGCCTCCTTGAGGGTGAAGATATTAAATGTGGGGAGGTCATATTAAAAAAGGGTAGTAAGCTTTCACCAGAAAATATTAACCTTTTGGCTGCCCTAGGAATAAAAGAGGTTAGTGTACATAATAGGATAAAGGTTGGCATACTGTCCACAGGGGATGAATTGGTGGATTATAAAGAAAATGTAACCCCAGGGAAAATATATAACAGTAATGGCCCAGGTCTTATTGCTGCAGTTAGAGAAAGCGGGGGGATTCCACTATATTATGGAATTATTGCTGACCAATTGGATGTCCTAACAAATGCTTTAAAAATTGCGGTGGAGGAATGTCATATTGTGATATTGACAGGTGGTACATCAGTGGGCGCAAAGGATTTTGTTACTCAAGCCATAAATAATCTAGGGGAGCCTGGGGTTTTAGTTCACGGTATAGCCATGAAACCAGGAAAGCCAACTATAATCGGTCAAATTGATTCTGTGCCTATCTTTGGTCTTTCAGGTAACCCTGTATCAGCTATGATAAGCTTTAGGCTATTTATAAAGGGGCTTATAAAAAAAGTTAACTATAACATTGTAAGAGGCAAAGTGACAAGGAATATTCCCTCATCGGGTGGAAGGCAGGATTACATACCTGTTAGACTTTTAAAAAATTCAGAAGGAGTTCAAATTGAACCTATCTTCGCAAAGTCTAATTCCATTGGTGCTCTAACAAAAATGGATGGTTTACTGGTTATTGGTAAAGATTGTGAAGGAATTATAGAAGGATCAGAAGCTGAAGTATTGTTACAGGAGGGTGATGAATAAATGGTATACTTAAATAATACTCCAATTAAAACAGTTATTGACGGCTTTATGAAAAGCCTAGGTTCTTATAGGTTTCAATCCACTGAAATAATACCTGTAAAGGATGCTTTGGGAAGAGTATTAGCTCAAAACATATTTGCCCATAGATCTGTACCACATTATCATAGCTCTGCAATGGATGGCTATCAGGTAAGGGCAGAGGATACCCTAAAGGCCAATGTTGATAACCCAGTGTTATTAGATGACAATAAGGCTAAGTATTTAGACACAGGGGATGCAATTTCACCTGAATATGACAGTGTAATTAAAATAGAAGATGTACATAAAAACGAAAAAGGTATTGAAATAATGGCAGCTGCCACTAAATGGCAGCATATAAGACCCATTGGGGAGGATATAACTGCCCATGATTTGTTGTTGACATCTGGGAAGAAACTGAAACCAATGGATATTGCGGCACTTATAGCCAGTGGAACTAAGGAGGTTTTGGTTTTTAAGACACCTAAAGTAGCCATAATACCCACAGGTGACGAGATTGTAAGCTGGGACAAAAACCCTAAGGTAGGGGAAATAATTGACAGCAACTCACATCTATTCGCTGGCATGGTAAAAACATGGGGGGGAGAACCAGTTATTTATCCCATTACACCAGATAAGTTCTTAGAACTTGTAAATGTGGTAAAAGAGGCAGTGAAAGAGTGTGATATGGTGCTGATAAATGCAGGATCTTCCGCAGGCAGCGAGGATTACACATCTAAAGTAATTGACGAACTGGGGGAAGTTTTATTTCATGGTGTTGCCATAAAGCCTGGGAAACCAGCGATTTTTGGCAAAATAGACTTAAAACCAGTTATAGGAATACCAGGCTATCCAGTGTCAGGCTATGTGATAATGGAAGTTATGACTAAAGAGGTTTTTTATGGATTGATGAATCAGAATGTGCCAAAAGGTAAAATTATCACAGGAATTTTATCTAAACCCGTTGTGTCTGATTTAAAGTTTGAGGAGTATGTACGGGTTAAAGTGGGAAAAGTCAATGGTAAATACATCGTTAGCCCACTATCTAGGGGTGCTGCTCTCATGTCCACGGTGGTACACGGTGATGGTTTTTTGGTAATACCTCAAAACTCTGAAGGATATAAAGCTGGTGAAGAAGTAGCAGTAATATTATTTGAAGAAAAGGATTTTAATAATATTTTGGTAAGCATAGGAAGTCATGATATGTCATTAGACATACTTGCCACACACTTAGCCCCAAACTTAGGATTGAGTTCTGCCCATGTGGGTAGTTTAGGTGCCATCATGTCTATAAAAAAAGGGGAAGCACATTTTGGAGGAATTCATCTCTTAGACCCAGATACCGGTACATATAATATAAGCTATGTTGACAAGTATTTAAAAGGAACTGGAGCTGTGTTAGTAAACCTAGTTAAAAGAACCCAAGGTCTTATGGTACAAAAAGGAAATCCCAAGAACATAAAAGGAATAAAAGATCTAGTGGGCAAATCCATAGCCAACAGACAAAAGGGGGCAGGGACACGGGTACTTCTAGATTATTTACTGCAACAAGAAAACATTGAAGGTAGTAACATATCAGGCTATGAAAGGGAATACTTCACTCATTTGGGCGTGGCTTCAGAAGTTAAAAGTGGTAGGGCTGATGCTGGCATGGGTATTTTTGCGGCTGCAAAGGCCATGGATTTAGATTTCATACCACTTTATGAGGAAAATTACGACTTACTTATTACCAAAGAGTTTTATCAGTCGGAGCAATACGCTGTATTACTGGAGAAAATTAAATCAGACAAATTTAAACTAGAAGTTGAATCCCTAGGCGGTTATAATTTAGCAGAATGTGGGAACATTATATATTCGGAAGGTAAATAGAGGAAAAAAATCTCTATTTTTTGTAAAAATTTTTTCTCAAAGCCTTGATTTTTTGTTTTAGATTAGCTAAAATATGGATTAGAAAATGTTAGCACTCATCTAAGGTGAGTGCTAACAAAAAGATTAATAAAATTAAGGAGGGTATATAAATGAATATCAGACCATTAGGTGACAGAGTAGTTATCAAGGTATTGGAATCTGAGCAAAAGACTGCCAGTGGTATCGTAATACCAGACAAAGCTAAGGAAAAGCCTCAAGAGGGTGAAATCGTAGCTGTGGGCGGCGGAAAAACCCTGGATAATGGATCAAAAGCTGAAATGGAAGTTTCTGTGGGTGACAGAGTAATCTTCTCTAAATACGCAGGGACTGAAGTTAAGGTAGATGGTCAAGAGTACTTAATTTTAAGTGAAAAAGATATTTTAGCAGTTTTAAAATAATTCCATTAGGTTAAGGAGGTTAACAAAATGGCAAAAATTATTAAATATACTGAAGATGCACGCCGTTCATTAGAAAAAGGTGTTAATGCTTTAGCTGATACAGTTAAAGTTACTTTAGGTCCAAAGGGTAGAAACGTGGTATTAGATAAGAAGTTTGGTTCACCTTTAATTACAAATGATGGTGTAACCATAGCAAGGGAAATTGAGCTTGAAGACCCATTCGAAAACATGGGAGCTCAACTGGTTAAAGAAGTAGCCACTAAGACAAATGACGTTGCTGGTGATGGTACCACAACTGCAACTGTTTTAGCTCAAGCTATTATCAGAGAAGGTATAAAAAACGTAACAGCTGGTGCAAACCCAATGATTTTGAAAAAGGGTATCGAAAAAGCTGTTGAAACCGTTGTGGCTGAAATTAAAAACATCGCTAAGCCAATTGAAAATAAAGAGGCAATTGCTCAAGTTGCTGCCATCTCTGCAGGGGATGAAAACATCGGTGAGCTTATTGCTGAAGCAAACACAATCATGGACAGCCTATCGCGCACACACTGCCTTCGGTGTTTATTGAC
>CAYYRM010000173.1:0-5639 GCA_964474005.1 uncultured Eubacteriales bacterium | reverse complement strand
GAAAAGTTATTTGTTTTTTATAGGAGAAAATCACTCTAGAACTACATCATCAAAATTAAAATAAAAATACCGAAAGAACCCCTAAATCCACCAGTAAAATCACCCCAAAAAGAGCAAAGTGGTGACAAGTATTGTAAGTGGTGTAAGTGGTGGTGATGTTTAAAGTTTTAAACAGTGGTGTCTGTGAAAGCCCTTAACAGTGGTATCCGTGTTCCCAAAAGCCATTAAAAAGGTCAAAGTGGTTAAGTAGTGTAAGTGGTGGTGATGTTTAGGATTTTTAATTACTATAACGAAAGGAGGTTTTAAGCATGGCTGAGATTAAATACGAGATAGTTAAACACATTGGTGTTTTAGCAGAAGGTACTAAGGGATGGCAAAAAGAGCTTAACCTTATAAGCTGGAATGATAGAGCTCCTAAGTATGATATCCGTGAATGGGCCCCTAACCATGAAAAAATGGGTAAAGGTGTAACCCTAAGTGAAGAAGAAGCCCGTAAACTTTTGGAAATGTTAAGTAATAATCTAAAGTAAAATTAGTTATAATGAAAACAGGTGTTGATTCACCTGTTTTTTTTGTAAACTTTTATATAAGGTAATTGTTGACATATCCACACATATTTTATAAAATTAAATTGTATAAAATATAATTAAGGAGGGATTAGTTCATGTCCATTTATGACATTTCCGTAAAAGATACTAAGGGAAACGATGTTTCTTTATCACAGTATAGAGGGAAAGTTTTACTTATTGTAAACACAGCCAGTAAATGTGGTTTTACACCTCAGTTTAAAGGTCTACAAGAGCTTTATGAAAAATATAATGATAAGGGTTTTTATGTGTTAGGTTTCCCTTGTAATCAATTTAAAAATCAAGACCCTGGTAGTGATGAGGAGATAGTGTCTTTTTGTCAATTAAATTACGGAGTATCTTTTCCTATGTTTTCAAAGATAGATGTAAACGGAGAAAACGCTAGCCCGTTGTATCAATTCTTACGAAAAGAAAAGGATGGGCTTTTGGGTGATGCAATACAGTGGAATTTTACTAAATTCCTTGTGGATAAAGAGGGAAATGTGGCGGGGCGTTTTGCACCTACTGATAGCCCAAATAGCTTAGAATCTAAAATTGAAGGACTGTTAAAATAAATGGAAAACAATCATGATATGGCCCAAGAGGCATTAAGACTAGATAATCAGCTTTGTTTTGCACTTTATGCAGCATCACGAAAGGTAATAGCCCTATACACACCTTTACTCAATAAACTAGGAATAACTTACACACAATATATAACCCTTTTGGTTTTATGGGAAAATCATACTACTTCAGTAAAAGAACTCTGTAATAAACTAATGCTAGACACTGGGACCATGACCCCTTTATTAAAGAAAATGGAAGACAAAGGATATATAACCCGTACCCGCTCCCCCTTAGATGAAAGAAGTGTGATAATAAGTATTACCACAGAAGGAAAGAATTTAAAGGATGAAGCTGAAGAGTTTTTACCCCAGATTTTTTGTTCCTTAGATACTGGAGTAGAAGAGTTGGTTGAAGTGAGAGAAGGGCTAAAAAGATTACTGGGGAGAATTGTATAATAAAGTTTTAATAAGAAAGGAGAATGTTTAAATGGTTAAGAGTATAAACGATTACACGACACTTCACAATGGTGTCCAAATGCCATGGTTAGGCCTTGGTGTATGGAGGGTTAAAGAAGGAGATATTGAGTTTTCTGTTAAAACTGCTTTAGAGGCAGGTTATAGAAGTATTGATACAGCTGCAGTTTACAAAAATGAAGAGGGTGTGGGTAAAGCCATCAAAGATAGTGGTATCCCAAGGGAAGAAATCTTTATAACCACAAAGGTTTGGAATGCAGATCAAGGGTATGATACAACCCTAAAAGCCTATGAAGAAAGTATTAAAAGACTTGGGGTAGATTATGTGGACTTGTATTTGATCCACTGGCCTGTAAAAGGTAAATACATTGAAACCTGGAAGGCACTGGAAACCCTTTATAAAGAAAAGAAGGTAAGGGCCATTGGGGTAAGTAACTTCCATGTTCATCATTTAGAGGATTTAATGACAGCCAGTGAAATTGTACCAATGGTTAATCAAGTTGAATTCCATCCATTACTTACCCAAAAAGAGTTAAGGGAATTTTGTAAGACTAACAAAATCCAATTTGAGGCATGGAGCCCATTGATGCAAGGGAATCTGGATAATTCCATATTAAAGGAGATTGGAAATAAATACGGTAAATCCCCAGCCCAAGTTGTTTTAAGATGGGACTTACAAAACGGGGTAGTAACAATACCTAAATCAGTGACAGAACATAGGATTTATGAGAACAAAGATATATTTGACTTTGAACTAACAAAAGATGAGATGTCTAAAATAGAAGGGTTAAACCAAAATAAAAGATTCGGCCCAGACCCCGATAATTTCGATTTTTAGATAATAAAGGTAGGTGCTTAGCACCTACCTTTATCAATTCTAAGGGTAGAAGTCTACCCCCTCAATTTTTCTGCCATTTTTTTACCTATTTCTATACACCCATCTATGTCGTTTCCGCATACAGCACATTTAGCTTCCACGGGTTCTGCTATTACGTCCCATTTAATTTGCTCTGCAAATTTTTGAAGGTTACTTACACCACCACCATTCCAGCTATATGTCCCGAATATGGCGAAATCACGGTTTTTCATACCCACGTGAATTAGCTTTTGGGTAAGGGCTTCAATGGGGGGGAAGAGGTTAGTATTGTAAGCACAGCTTCCTATTATAAGTCCTTTGTATTTCCAAATATCCCTTAGGATGTATGAAATATGGGTCTTTGATCCGTCGTATATCTTAATGTTTTTGATACCTTCTTCGGATAAAGAACGGGCAA
Source organism: uncultured Eubacteriales bacterium (assembly GCA_964474005.1). GTDB lineage: Bacteria > Bacillota > Proteinivoracia > Proteinivoracales > Proteinivoracaceae > Alkalicella. The sequence continues at coordinate 2,759 of CAYYRM010000173.1, read as the reverse complement.
TGGTTTCAGCCATTTTACCAGTGTTTCCATACATGGTTCCGTAAACAATTACAACACCTTCTTCACCTTCGTAACGGCTCCATTTATCATAGAGGGATATTACCCTATTAATATCACTTCTCCAGATTGGTCCATGGGTGGAGCAGATATAGTTGATTTTAAGATTTGCTACTTTTTTTAAGGCATTTTGCACAGTGGCTCCGTATTTACCAACGATATTGGAGTAATACCGTCTCATTTCTTCTTCAAAAAACTCTAAGTCCACCTCATCATCAAATATGCCACCATCCAAAGCCCCAAAGCTACCAAAGGCATCACCTGAGAATAAGGTTTTTGTGGTCTCCTCATATGTAACCATGGTCTCAGGCCAATGGACCATGGGGGTCATATAGAACTTAAGCTTATGTTGTCCTAAGTTTATCTCATCACCTTCATTGACAAGATGAAAATTGGTATCTATCCCATAAAAATTTTGAATCATATCAAAGGTCTTTTTATTTCCCACTATCTGTATTTCTGGATAATGTTCAAATATAGCTTTCATTAGACCAGAGTGATCTGGTTCCATATGATTTACTATGAGATAATCTATTTTTTGCTCAGGTGCTAAAAGACCCTTTATTCTCCTTAAAAAGTCAATGGAATTGCCTTCAAGGGCAGTGTCAATCAAAGCAACTTTCTCATCATTAATTAGATAAGAATTGTAAGCGACACCATGATCCAAAGGCCATAGATTTTCAAAAAGTTCAGTTCTTCGATCATTTACTCCCACCCAAAAGATATTTTCTGTAATTTTTACAGGATTAAGCATTTTGTCTCCTCCTCACACATTAAAGCAATTGTTTTATTACTTAAAGGTATTTTACCAAAAAAAAGAAATAAAATATAGGGTTGTTTCTAAAATAGGATTTTTACATAATTAAAAAGTATTGTTACCAAATTTGACTACTTGGTAATGCATAAAGGCACTGAACTTAGTTCAGTGCCTTTATGGGAGGGGGTTTTGCTTATTTTTTTGAAGTATCTTTAGAAAACATCTCAACCACTGAGTTAAAGACTTCCCAAAATACATGTAAGTAATTTACCCATGATTCAGCTTTACTGCTGGTAACGGCTATACTGTTTACAGTTTCACTAAATATGTCAATGGTATTTTCCGTTTTAGAAAGGCCATCTTTTACTATCCCTGTGGATTGTTTTACATTGTCCATAACCACTGGTAGATCATCTAAGGATTTATTTATGTTGGCTGTATTGTAATCAACTAAAGACCTCACACGTTTTAAAAGGCCTATTAGATTGACCAGTGCTATAATAAATAATATCCCCACTGTAAGTAATAATAGGAACAAAATAAAAATCCCTAAATCCGTAAAGGTTATATACATTTAGTTTCCTCCTTTTTGACAGCAACGGAGGCTTGTCCATTTTTATTGTTCGATTTTTTCTTCTTTAGCTTCTTTAGCATCTTCTATTGCCTTAGATGCCTTTTCCTTAAGCTCTAGGGATTTTTCTTTTACCGTTTCAGCTATTTCTTTGGATTTTACTGCAATATCCTCACGGGTTTCTTTACCAGACTTAGGTGCAAACAAAATTCCAGCTGCAGCACCTATGGCGGCACCGATTCCTGCTCCAACAGCAAGCTTTTTAGCAGTTTCAGCTTTTTGTTGGCGTTCTTTTTCCAGTTGTTTTTTCATAATAAGTTCTTTTAACATATTTTACAACCTCCTTTAAGATATGTTGTTAATTTTATTATACCATGTCGAGAATTATTATCAATAGAATTAACCAAATTTTTCGATTTATTTCTACATTTTTTTCAGATTCATATAAGAAAATAGACCCCGAAGGTCTATTTTTGCACATCTACATCTATGGATTTAACATTTTTGGCGATATTTCGATCCAATGGGAACAAAGATACCCAATTGGCTATATCACAGGTGCCTATTTCAGGGGTTTTAGTTTTAATGGTTAGTTTTAATTGTCCATTTAAAAAATCTACCTTTGAAGCATTTACTTTTGTAGAACCACTGGCCATCATTAACAAGTGTGCATAAACTACATTATCTATGAAGAACTCTTCGTTGTATTTTTTAAGTAGGGATGCAAGTTTTGAGGAGTCAGGGGGATTTCCTTGAAGGAATTCAGTAAATTCTTCTAAGCTATCTATTACCTTAGTGGTACCTTGTTCAAATTCAGTGTAATTAGGTTCGGTATAATATACTCTATATTGATCTAAGTTATCATCGGCCCAACCCAGTATTCTTGTGGCCCCTATCAAGATAAAGGTAATAACTAATATTATAGGTACAATTTTTTTCATGATATAACCTCCATTTAGGTCTTTAGTTTTTAGACGTATTAAAATAGAAAAAGTTCCAATAAACTAAACATCACCACCAAAGTTTAAAATCCAACCACCACTTTCACCACTTGGCTCTATCAGGTTGATCATTGGAACACGGATACCACAGTAAAGGCATACCACTTCCCATATTCCCACACCCCAACTCCCATGACTCAATTGTAGGCAAGGCTTTAGCCTTGCGGAAGGATGGTTATCTCTATTTGACAGGACAATCAGTATGGGCAAAGTTATGTGGAATAGGAACACAGACACCACAGTAAAAGCATTCACAAACACCACAGTTTAAAAGATTTTTAAATGGTAGGGAAGGGGTTCTATCAGTATTTTTATTTTGATATTGATGCGGTAGTTCTAGAGTGGTTTTTCTTAAAAAAACATAAAACCTTTT
>CAYYRM010000172.1:0-5641 GCA_964474005.1 uncultured Eubacteriales bacterium | reverse complement strand
CCCATAACTAATCCTATCACCGTTCCAAAAAGTATCCCCATAAGGGTTATCCTTAGGGTAAAAATTATCGCTGAGTTAAACATAAATAGATAATCTAACAAATGTTAAACCTCCCCTTTTCTTAATCTTTAAAAAAATCCCCCTAATAAAAAGGGGGGGATTTTTTATCGTGGTTGACTTATATCTTCGCCGAAGTATCTATAGCTAATCTCTTCATAGGTTCCATCTGCGATAATCTCTGCCAAAGCTTCATTTACAGCCTCCCTAAGCTCGTCATCTCCTTGACGGAAGGCCACTGCTAGTCTTTCTGTGTATAACCACTCCCCAACAAACTCAAAGTCATAACCAAATTCCTCTACAGCCATTAAACCAACTAAAAAGTCAGTTATTACACCGTCTACGTTTCCTCTATCTAATTCCCTTAGGGTCATATCGTCACCATCAAAAAATACTGCAGTGGCTCCCAATTCTTCAACTACATCAGCAAAGGTAGTGCCTGTAACCACAGCAATTTCTAGACCTTCCATATCCTCTAGGGTCTCAATGTCAGAATCAGCCCTTACCACTAACTGTGCTCCTGAATAATAATAAGGATCTGAAAAATCAGCCCTTTGTTGCCTCTCTTCAGTGATGGCCATACTTCCTAAAATCCCATCGTAATCCCCAGCTTGTAATCCAACTAAAATTCCATCCCAAGCCGTTGTAACAGGCCTTGATTCTACTCCTAATCTATTGGCTATTTCAGCGGCTATTTCCACATCAAAACCCACTAATTCATTGTTGTCGTTATAATAGTTAAAAGGAGGATAGCCACCACTCATTGCAAAACTGATATATCCCCTTTCCTTCACTTCTTCGTAAGTATTTCCTGCTCCACTAGAACAGCCAAAAACCACCACAGATAATAGTAATACTAAACTAAAAACAAAAAACTTCTTAAATACACTCATCAAACAAACTCCTCCTAAAAATATTTATTGGCAAATATGTCCTTTAGCCCTTTAATATGGTAGGTTATTAGAATAAAAAAAGCACTCTAGTCTCAAAGAGACTAGAGTGCTTGGATTTCGTCTAATAGACTAGCCCAGACCACCACGTAGTGTGATAGTCTCGCTTTGGCCCATTTGAGCCAAAACAAAGCCACTTTTCCCAGTTTAGTTTTTCACTTTAAGTCTCAGCTATAATGGTTAACTTACCACTATCCGACCCCAATCGTATAGCAGCTCGCCTAACCGCCTACTACATAAAGCTAATTCACTTCCCCATATTCGCCTAAAAAAATTATAACACAAAGGACAGGGAAAGTCAAACTTTTTTTGCTGCCTAGTTTGTTACTTAAAGGCATCTTTGATGTGATTATATTGATTTCCTGCATTCCAAATTAAATACTCATGAATGCCCAGTTCCCTTGCCGCCCTAATTTGTTCCCTTACTTCATGGGGACCATAAGGTGGCTGACCTTGGCTAAAACCTTGTAACCATGGTCTAATTAATGTTGTTGAACCCATTGCTTCCATACGTTTTTGATAGTCAGTTAATGCGTATTTTATGGTCTCGTATGGTCTGGCATTGTTAGAAGGAAATAACCCGTAATTATTATGGGCATAGTGTGACGGGTAAACCATTGGTGAAATAATATCCAGCGCCTCAACACCTAAAATGGTTTCTAAGTGTTGTCCAATATTCATGTCACCGGTTACAGTACCAATCAAACCGAAAATATCCGCAGAAAGCTCAACTCCATAAGGCTCTAGTTCTTCTTGCATAAATTTCATAAATGAAGCAATTACCTTTGAACGGGTGTACTCTTCTCCTTCAGGTAATTGGAATGAATCCCTATGGTCAAATTTAACCCTGTCACCAACCCTATCTGGAAATCTTACATAATCTAACTGTATCTCCCTAAAACCTAATCTGGCAGCTTCTTTTGCTACTTCAGCAATATATTCCCATACCTCTCTACTGTGTGGGTCTACCCAGGTAACATTACTGCCTGGCTCAACCCAAACTGATCCATCTTGGTTTTTAACAGCTAAATCAGGTCTAGCTCTTCCTAATTTGTTATCTTTAAATATAACAACCCTGGCAATTGGATAAATGTTGTGTTCAGCTAAAGTTTCCATAAATGCTTCAATATCTTTGATTTTATTTACTGGTGCTCCTATTTGATGTGCTAACTCTACATTTGTAGATCTATAGGATATTTCCCCTTTGTCATCTTTAACATCAATTACCATGGAGTTTAATTCAGTTTCTTTTACCATATTAACTAAGTTATTGAATCTTTCAGTGAGACCCGCTGAGTTACCAGTAAGATAGATACCTTTAACATGTTCTGGTCTTTCTATTATAGGACCTGTAACCAAAGGCTCTTGGGGTTCTGGCTCTTGGGGTTCTGGATCTGGATTTGGATCAACTATTGGATCGTCTTCACCTGGGTCTTGTGGGTTAGGTGTAACAGTTGTGGAACAACCCACCAGCATAAATAATACTAAAAAAATACTTAACAACTTCAAATACTTACTAATTTTAATCTCCCCCTTTAGTTTACATAACATCATTATACAACCTCTTTTTCTGAAATAATAGCTTCAATTTTTACTAATACTGATATTATTTTCCACCACCCTATCCATGTAAATCTTGATGTAGTTCACTTATTCGCTTTATAATTACAAATACCTTCTTTTACTTTAAAATTAATATCTTTGTAACACTTTTTGTGGATAACCTCTAGTAATATAATCTATATACCAAAAAAAAATGTGGATAATACGGTGTTTGTTGATAAATTTTGGGGATAAGAATATTTTTGTGGATTATTTTATAAAAATATTCTTTAACATTTTTTTTATTGTGGATAAAAAGCCACCTTAGGCAAAAACTTGCCTAAGGTGGCTTTTTATTAACGACCTGTTCCTATTACCCTTACCCTCACATCTCCAATTCCATATGGACGCAGCCCGATTTCTCTTGCCGCAGCTTCTGATAAATCGATAATTCTCCCCTCAATGAAAGGTCCCCTATCATTGATTCGTACAACCACTGATTTACCTGTTCTTAAGTACGTAACTTCAACAATTGTTCCAAAGGGTAGAGTCCGATGGGTAGCGGTCATGGCATTTTTATCGTAAATTTCTCCATTAGCTGTCCTTCTGCCGTGAAACTTATCTCCATAGTACGAAGCTATCCCCACCACAGCGTAGTCTCTACTTGATCTTGATGCTAACTCTCTGGTGTTTTGGTGTATTACGCCTTGGACTGGCTTAGTGATAATTTCTTCTTCAACCTTCACTCTATCAACTTCTACACCATCGTTATAAGTTACCTTATAGCTAACATTTCTTAGACCATCTTTGGACTGTTTATATACTTTGTAGCTACCCAAAGCTAACCTGGTATCAAGATAGTAGTAATTAGAAGCTGGTATTTTCTCTTCTACTGTAATAATCTTACTTTCAACCCTAATTACTTTGATCTCTTGACCATTTTTTACTTGACTATCTAGAGGTACTGTTACAATGTCACCCCCACTGATTTCAACCCTTTGCTCCTCCAGGACATCCTGGATGGTATCGGCCCACGTAAGAAGTTCATACTCCTCCCCATCTACCTTTAGGACCACAATGGCCCCTTCTTTAATGGTTATGAACTCAGTAACTAACTCCTCACCTACTGATGGATAAGCCTTTTGTGTTTCAGTTAATTGTATATCTGCTTGTCTTAAAATTTCATCGATTTTTGTTTTATTTGTTTTGACCTCTACAAATCCATTGTCAGTGAAGATTGTAACTGTATGCTTAGGCTCGAACCCTGAAGCCGCGGTCACTGCCGCCGTAACCACAATTGTACCTGTGATTAACAGCGTCTTCATCTTTGACATCTTTTATCACCTCATATTAATTTTATGCTATAATAATAGAATTTATTATAGTATATGTCCTATTTTTCCCTATAAAAAAAGATATATGCAAAATTACAGTAGAATATTTATATTTTATACTAAAATCCATATTTTTGCTATATTAATGTTTAATGCAGTTATCTTTTCTCTTAAGAATCCTCAAAATCATTCAGATTAAAGGCACAATGAAAGCCCATTACCACAACGTAATTCTAATACGTGAGGTTAATGGGCTTCCGCAGTAATAACCAAGATGGGGGTTCAAGGGTTTTTATTTTATCTCTCTTACCCTTACTTCACCAATCCCATCGGAATGAAGTCCTATTTTGTTAGCTGCTGCTTCAGATAAATCTATAATCCTCCCTGGAGTGAATGGCCCTCTATCATTTATCCTAACTATAACTGACTTTCCTGTTTTGACATAGGTTACCTCAACCATAGTTCCAAATGGTAGCGTCCTATGGGCTGCAGTCATTGCATTTTTATCAAATACCTCTCCACTGGCAGTTAACCTTCCATGAAATTTACCTCCATAAAAGGATGCAATGCCTAAGTTTGTATATCCTTGTGGTTTTGATTCTATAGGTTGCTGTGTGGGCGCTTGGGGCTGAGGTGCAACTGTCTCCCTAGCAGATCTCGATACATTTAAAGCTCTTGTATTTCTATTTATAATACCTATAATCGGTTCTATTTTAATTTCCTCGGAAATGACATCTTTAGATATTTCTACACCATCTTCATAAACTACTTCATAGGTAATCTCCTTTAAACCATCTCTACCTGTTCTAATTATTTTCTGGGTGCCAGGTGACAAACTTGGATCATCAACATAGGAATTCCTAGTGGGAAGTACAACTTCTTCTTTGACCAGTACTCTTTTCACCCTTATTACCCGTATCGCTTGTCCACTTTCAATCATTGCATTTAATGGAATGTTTACTATATCATCAACAGCTAATTCTATATCTTGCTCAAGTAGTAAGTCTTCAACAGTGTCTGCCCATGTTAGTAACTCCACATCTTCGCCATCTACAAAAAGGTTAACTAAACTACCACTTTTTATATAAATAAAAGCACCTATGACTTCTTCATCAAGGTCTGGATAAACCATATGGGTTTCATCAATTGATAATTGTGCTTCAATTAAAATATCCTTAACCAAGGTTTGCTCGGTACTTACTTCTACAAAACCATTGTTTGTAAAAATAGTTACGGTTCTTAACCTCTCATTGTTATCAACTATATTAGATATAGAAAAGTATAATAGTATTATGGTAACCGTTGTAATCAATATTCCTATGATTAAATTAGTTTTTATCTTTTACATTTTATCACCCCATAGTATTTGCTATAGTGCTACATATGTTTAGAGAAACCCTCTCATAGTTACTTATCCACCTTTTTTCCAGTACCTATAGTGTACAATTATTCGTGGAATAATGCTATGGTTAATACTGGAGGCCCTAAATCAGTGATAATTATAAGCAGTTTAATAAAAAACTTATTTAAAAATACTACACCTTTTCCCAATTAAAAAGTGATAGCAACCATAAACCACCTTCAAAAAAGGTTTTTCAGTGGTATCTGCGTCCACAAGAAAATGAACCCAGAAACAGTGTTATTGGCCAATATTAACTATTCAACATAACAAAAAGACCACTCAAAAAGAGTGGTCTTTTGTTTTACCCAGCGACGTCCTACTCTCCCAGGGGGTAACCCCAAGTACCATCGGCGCTG
>CAYYRM010000171.1:0-5772 GCA_964474005.1 uncultured Eubacteriales bacterium | reverse complement strand
GTTTGGATTATCAAAGGATTTTACATAACATGAAACTTGCGGATTTAGATGTGGTTGTTTCTGAAATTTCTTCCCATGGATTAGAAGAACATAGGGTTGATCATTGCTTTTTTGATGTTGCAGTTTTTTCAAACCTCACCCAAGATCACTTGGATTTTCATAAAAATATGGAAGGCTACTTTTATTCAAAGGCTAAGCTATTCAAAAAATTTAAGGATAATGATTCTTTAGCAGTTATCAATATTGATGATCCTTATGGCAAAAAACTAGCTCATATTATAGAGCATAAGAATATTATCACCTATGGATTTTCTCCTGAAGCCAAGTGTATGGGTGAAATTATTGATAAGACGAAAAACAGTATAAAATTCAAGTTGAAATATCAAGGTGTTGAAAAGGAAATAAACTTACCCATGTCTGGGGATTTTAATGTGTCAAATGCCCTTGCCGCCAGTGCAGTGGCCTTAGGTCTAGGCTTTAAACACCAGGATATCAAAGAGGGTTTAGAGAATCTATCAACAATTCCTGGTCGATTAGAAAAGTTAGATTTTGGACAGGATTACTCAGTATTTGTAGATTTTGCCCACACCCCAGATGGGCTAGAAAAGGTTTTAGTTAACTTAGATAGAATTAAAGAAAATAGGATAATAACTGTTTTTGGCTGTTCAGGGGATAGTGATGTTGAGAAAAGACCAATAATGGCTCACATAGCTGAAAACTACTCTGATTTGGTTGTGGTGACCACAGATAATCCAAAATATGAAAACCCCAGTGATATTTTAGAAGATGTAAAACGGGGGTTTAAGGGTAAGAGATATATTACAATACTTGATAGGGAAGAGGCTGTCCGTTATGCCCTAGGAATGGCCCATGAAAATGACATTATATTATTGGCTGGGAAAGGACATGAAAATTACCAACTTATAAACGGCGAAAAAGTCCCCTATAGTGACAAAGATGTTGTGGTAAGGTTCATGTCTGAACAATGGAAAAATGAGGTTGCTTACCATATAAAACATTAAGAAGTGAGGGTGGCCTCACTTCTTTAGTATTTTCAGGATATTTATAATTTCATCTTTGTTAAAAGCTGTGGATAAAATTATGGTAATTACAGATAAAAGTATGGTTATTGTTATATTTGTGATAGTTGTTATTAAATTAAAACTACTTATGTTTAGTAAGGCTGAAATTACCCTATAAGTTGTGTAAAGGGCAATTGATGGTTTTAGGACCCAGTTTAAAAAATCAAACTTAACGTAAATTATTGAACGGATTGTTAAGAAATCCACTATAAAAGCTAAGAGATTTACTAATATAAATGTATAAGCTGCACCTATAATTCCATAGCGTGATACCAAGAGTACCAATAGGATTAAGTTTGCAAAGGTGAAAATAGCTAGGTTTCTCAGAGCCAAACCAGGTCTTCCTAATCCTTGTAAAATGGATGTGAAAATCTGTTGAGGGTATAAAAATATTGCCCCAAAGGCTAATATTTTCACTATGTAACTAACATTGCTATAACCGAAAATTAAAAAAGGTAGTTGGCCACTAAAAAGTCTAAGTAGTAGGGTAACAAATAAACCTAAAACCACTGTGAACTTTGTTGCAAAGCCAATACGTTTTTTTATTAATGTTGTATCTCCCATGGCCATTGCTTCTGAGACCCCAGGAATTAAACTTAAAGCTATGGGGAAAGTAAATACAGTGGGAAAGAACAATAAGAGCATAGCCATTCCGGAAAAATAACACAAAGCTTCCACGGCAATTTCTCTAGATGCCCCTGAAAAAGCCATGGCCCTAGGGATTATAATGGTACTTAAGGAATAATTAACAGTTGAAATAAGGCTTCCAAATCCTATGGGTAAAGCTAAAAAAAGTAATCTTTTTAATAGTAAGTTATTTGATATGCTTTTGTTGAAGCTCTTTTCTGTGTATGTCTTTTTAAACATAAAGAAAATAATTAGAATTAAAAGCCCTGTGAATTCAGCAATGCCCATGCCTATTATGGCCCCAGTGGTTGCAGCAACAACCCCTCGACGCAATAGTGGAACAATTATCAATGGTACTGATACAATCCTTATAACCTGCTCCATTATTTGTGAGCTGGCAGTTGGGAGCATGTTTTTTTGACCTTGAAAATATCCTTGAAATACCTGGGATATGGCTACTGATAATATAGCAATGGTCAAAAAGCGAAAGGGTAATACTAAACGGGTATCTTTATATATAAAGGATGCAAGGTTTGGTGCTAATATGTAAATCACAAAGGAGATTGCAGTGGAAGTAATAAGTACAAGGGTTAAGGATATGCGGAAATTTTTCTTAGCATTTAAATAATCTTCCTTTGCTAAAAATTCAGATGTTAACTTTGATATGCTTTGGGAAAGACCAGCCGAAGCTAAGGTTAATGCTGACATGTAAATTGTAAAGGTCATTTGATAAAGACCTAAACCCTGTGGGCCTATGGTTCTTGATAACATGGTTTGATAAACAAGCCCTAAAAATCTAGCCATAAGTCCAGCTAACATCAGTAAAAAAGTTTGTTTCATTAAAGATTTAGGCATCTGGACCACCCCTATTTTTTTTTAGATTAAAAAAGGATTTACAACACTTATTGTTGAATTCTATGTTTAAATATATATTACTTAGGGGTGTGAAAAAATGCTTAAGATATACGATATTTATGGAAATCAGTTGGGACTTATAGTTGGGGAATATGATAAAAGTCTCCTTTTATGGTTAGGTAAACATTCCATTGAAGACATAAAGGGAGAGTGTATAGATTTTGAACAAGTGGAACTGAGATGTGCCAAGAACTTTCACCTATTAACAAAAGGTCAAAAGGCAGATGAACCTAGGCTTAAAGAAGCATTGTTTGACTGGTGGAATATTAAATTCCCAGGAACAGATTTTAAGTATCATGGAGCTGTTATTTATTATAATTTATCTAAAAAGGATTGGACTGGAATAAGGCTATATGAAAATGTCCCAAAGGGAATTTTCACTCTAATTAACTATAAATACTTGGCTCCAAAACAAAAAATCCCCTACGATAGGGGAGATTTCTTGCAAGATATAGATGATGGGGGCAAATATTTGTCAGTGGTAGTTAACGACCACCCACATGTGGTGACATATGATAGGTCAAAGGTATGGGATGAAAGCAAAAAGGAAAATGGAATCTATACTCAGCTTTCATTGGTATGCGGTGAAAGGATCATTAATAAAAAGGTCCCATATTTTATATACACAAAAAAAGGTGATAGGCTTCTAATGGAAATTGTTAAAGAAAACAATGTTCCCAAAATATTTGCCAACGGAATTAGATATAGTTACCAAACAAATTAGGCAACTTTTTTTATCACCACTGACTTGACCCAGTTATCCTTTTTGTAGTAGATAATGTTAGCAATTGCCCTTATCCATTCATCAAAAATAATAGCAGTCCACAATCCATATATCCCCAATTGGAGCCAAACACTTAAAAAATAGCCCATTGCAATACAGAAAATCCAGTTACCTAATATTGTAACCCACATAACCCATAGGGTATTACCTGCCCCACGAAATGTACCGTTAAGGGACATGTTAATTGCCTTAGCAGGTTGTGCCAATGCTAGCATATATAGAATTTTGGTCCCTTGACTTAATGTTTGCGTATCAGTTGTAAACAAACTTAGTAATGTCTTGGCAAATAACAAAAAAGATAAGCCAGCTAATGCCATAAACATAGTGGAAATAATAGTAGTGAATTTAGAGATGTTTTTCGCTGTCCTTTGGTCTTGGGCACCAATTTTTTTCCCAACAATAATTGACACTGCCATACTTAGGCCAAATACTGGTACAAATGATATTTGCTCAACTTGAGCTGCAAAGCCAGCTGCAATTTGTGTGGTTGTTCCTAAAGACATAATAATTAACTGCAAAAAAAACATACTTCCTCGATAGGATAGACTTTCTATGGCTGCAGGTAATCCTACCTTTGTTATCTCAAACAATACCTTTAATTTTATAATAAATAAATTTTTTAGTCTGATAGCCAATTGGAAGTTTCTTTTATTTATTATTAGTATTAAAAGAAGGAGGCCAAAGCTCCTTGAAATACCACTGGCAATGGCAGGTCCTTCTATACCAAAGCTTAGTTTGTAGAGAAAAACATAGTTTAAAAAGGTGTTTAACAAATTAACTAAAACCATGGCTAGCATGGGGCTTTTTGTATCGCCTGTGCTTTTAATAACGCCACTTAATAACATAAGGGATGCTTGTATGGGGAGAAACCAAATGATGTAACTTAGATATGTGTTGGCCTCAGTAATAATATTGTGGTTTTCGATGGGAAACAATCTAAGTAGATCTTTTCCAAATGTCAGCAAAGGAATTGCCAATAATAAACTAAGTAAGACCATAAAAATTAAAGATTGTTCTGCAACCTGAGAACCCTTGAAATTATTTTTGGCTCCTATGTATTGAGCAATCAAGATACCGCTTCCAGTGGCTAAAACCATTAGTACTAAAGTTATTATGCCAATCAATGAATTGGAGGTATTTGCTCCAGCAAAACTGATTCCACCTAACTTTCTACTGATCATTATGGTATCAATCCAACCGATGGTCATATGTAAAAACGATTCCATAATTATGGGGATAGCAATGGTACCAATTATTTTAAAATTCCCTTTGTTTATTATATTTTCTTTCATAAAGTCACCTGCCTTAATAATGGTCAAAATAATTATATACCCCTTGTTAGTATCATACAAGGGTTTGATGAAGATACCGATTTCTTTACTACGAATATATTTAAAAAAATGGAAAAGATTAATAGAAATTAGAGGAATTTGAGACTTATTTGTAGAAATTATCAATAAGGAGGTGATTTATTTGGCAATTTTTAAGTGTGCAACATGTGGTTTTGAAAAAGAGGGGCGCTGCAAGCCAAAGAAATGCCCAGAATGTGAAGGGCAAGGAACATTTGAAAAGAAAGAATAAAAAATAATGCATCCAACTTGGGATGCATTATTTTTATGTTTTAACATAACCATATAATGAAAGGAGTGATTTGGTTAATGGATTATGTGAACAAAACTATTAAAAAAATTTTAGATGATTTACTACAGGAAAATGAAAGACTTGGGGTTTGGAAAAAAATAAATAAGCTATCAGTATATATTCTAGCATTAAGTACTGCACTTATATATATAATATTCTTATGGAAGAATGATACATCCATTTTGTTTGAAAATTTTATGATGCGTTCTATGATGTATTGTGCATTACTTTCATTAACAGTTTTTCTGGTTTGCAATAACTACATGAAAAAACCTAGGGAAAAAATCGAGTTACTTCGTCAGAATTTAATGAAAAGGATAGAAGGAGATTTCTGCACAAAATGCACAGGTAGGTGTATACATAAGGAAGATTTTCTTGAAACAATGCTAAAAGAGCATAATGTAAATTTATATTATTAAAAAAAGTGGCTAAAAAGCCACTTTTCTTTGTTGAGGAGTTATCTTCGGTTCATCATTTTTCCAAGCATTAACGCAGCTACAGGCAACATAAACATCATCCATGACTTACGATGCTGCTTTTTTTTCCTTCCAAACATAATATCCCTCCTCATTACTAGTTTTAATAATGGGAAGGGATATTATACAGATTATTTATTGGTTAAATATGAAAGTAATAATAGAGCACTTGCCTCTAAAGCATCCACATGAGTTCTCTCATAGCTATGGGAGTCAGCAACACCTGGGCCAATTAAAGCCGCTTTTA
>CAYYRM010000170.1:0-5823 GCA_964474005.1 uncultured Eubacteriales bacterium | reverse complement strand
TCCTGCACGGCTACCCGGACCCGTGGCTGGAGGCCATGGTGGCAGAACTTGCCGCCATCTGTAAAGACTCCAGTATTCGTTAGATTCTCCACAGTGGTGGGTTCTAGGGGTTCAGCGGATACAGTCAGGGATGTCCGTGGCTTTGCCACAAAATTCTATACCGAGGATGGGAATTATGATTTAGTAGCAAATAATATCCCTGTGTTTTTTATTCAAGATGCCATAAAATTCCCTGATGTTGTACATGCCATAAAGCCTGAACCACATAACGAAATACCTCAAGCATCTGCTGCCCATGACACTTTCTGGGATTTTGTATCAAGCACCCCTGAGACTGCCCATATGATTATGTGGTTATTGTCCGATAGGGGTATTCCCAGAAGTTATCGTATGATGGAAGGTTTTGGTGTAAATACATTTAGATTTATAAATGATCAGGGGCAAGCATTTTTTGTGAAGTTCCACTGGAAGCCTTTATTAGGAGTTCACTCCCTTGTTTGGGATGAGGCACAAAAAATTGCTGGTAAAGATCCAGATTACAATAGAAGAGATCTCTGGGAAGCTATTGAGAAAGGGAATTATCCAGAGTATGAGTTAGGGGTCCAAATAATCAATGAAGATCAAGAATTTGCTTTTAATTTTGATATTTTAGATCCCACAAAATTCTGGCCAGAAGAATTAATGCCTGTTCAAAAGATTGGTAAAATGACCTTAAACCGCAACGTAGATAATTTTTTTGCGGAAACAGAGCAGGTTGCTTTCCATCCTGGTAATGTGGTTCCAGGAATTGATTTCTCAAACGATCCATTGTTACAAGGACGTCTATTCTCCTATTTGGATACTCAACTGATCCGCTTAGGTGGACCAAACTTCCATGAGATACCTATTAACCGTTCCATAGCTCCAGTACACAATAATCAAAGGGATGGTTACCACCGCATGACCATCGATAGGGGTACTGTTAGCTATTCACCTAACGCCCTGCAAAGCAATGCTCCAAAGCCAACACCTGAGCAAGAAGGTGGTTACGTGCATCACATGGAAAAAGTGGATGGTAAAAAAATACGTGCCCGCAGTGAAAGCTTCCATGACCACTATAGTCAAGCCACACTATTTTGGAATAGCATGTCCCCTGCGGAGAAAAAGCATATAGTTGATGCTTTCCACTTTGAGATTGGTAAAGTCATGGATAAAAATATTAAACAGAACATTGTTGATATGTTTAACAATGTTGATGGTCAACTGGCCACTCAAATCGCTGAAGGTATTGGTGCCACACCACCTGCCAAGCCAGGGGGGACAGGTGTAACGGATTCGTCCCCAGCAGTGAGCCAGGAAAAAACAGTTTTCTCAGCTAAAACGAGGAAAGTAGCCATACTTTTAGAAAATGGTTATAATCATGCAGAAGTGAGCCATTTCATGGATGAAATGAAGAAGGCAGGAATCTGTACCGAAGTGGTTAGTATGAATCAGGGAGTTCTTAAAAGTAAGGATGGGCAACAATTAGAGGCAGCTCAGAATTACATGACCACTGCATCTGTGCTTTATGATGCTTTGTATATACCTGGTGGTGCAGACAGTGCCGAAATGTTAAGAAATCAAGGGGATGCCCAACATTTCGTAAACGAAATGTTTAAGCATTGTAAAGCAATTGGTGCCACTGGCGAAGGAGTACAGGTCTTGGATAATTCCCAAATTAAAGGTGTGGCGATTGCAGCACCTAATTCCACTGAGCTTGTTAACCAACAAGGTGTAATCACCATTAGAGATAATTCTAGCATCAGTGGCTTTATACAAGAGTTTATTAAAGCAGTTGCTAAACATCGCCATTGGGAAAGGGAAGATCATAAGAATGTAGTTCCTGCATAGAGTAAAATCAGTTGAAAGACTCTTAAATAACCACATTGTAGGTTCTGTTCCAAAGTCCATCATACCTTAGGTTAAATACGGTGTGTGATGGGCTTTCTTTTTTGGAAAAACTTGTTCTATTGAAATAAAAAAATGATATAATTTTAATATACTAATTCATGAGGAGTTACCACATGCTTATCACAGGAATTTACTATAAGAAATTATTAACCATAGCAGGTTCTTTTTTTGTGTTTTTAGGTGTGCTGGGCATATTTTTGCCCATAGTACCCACAGTTCCCTTTCTAGTTATAGCAGTATTTTGTTACAGTAAGGGGTCTAAAAAACATTATAAGTGGTTGATAAAGAATAAGTTTTTAGGTAAGTACATAGAAGATTATCATAAGGGAAGGGGAATCCCCCTCCACGCAAAAATTATAGCAATAACCACCATGTGGTTTTCCATTACCTTTTCTGTTATTTTTTTCGTGCCATATGACTCCATTAAAATAATCATGGTGGTGGTAGCAATTTTAGTAACAATTTATCTTGTTAGGGCAAAAACATTGAAAAAATAGTATAATAATTGACTACTTTTTCCACTAAAGCTATAATGTAAGTAACTAAGGTAACCTTTACCTATTGAAAGGAGATATGTAATATGATTTTCCAAAAGGTGGTTCTACAATAACTACATACTTTGTAAATGATGGCATATATTATGCCCATTTACCCCTCAACCATTTTATAGAGATGCTGATATATACATGTCTTTATTTAAAGGCGTGTTTTTTTATGTGCTTTTTTAGTAGTACATTATCAAGGAGGATGATAACATATGAATATATTAATTAGAAAAGAGACACAAAAAGATTACCAAAAAATAGCTGAGGTTAACCTTTTAGCCTTTAGAAAAAGGACACCAGGGCCAGATTTTTTTAGGGAAATGATCCTAGGGGATGTTCTACGCCATACTAGCTATTACGATAATGACTTAGCCTTAGTTGCTGAAATTGATGGCGATGTTGTTGGTTATGCACACTTTTCCCCTGTGGATGTTTATTTTAGTGGAGAACTTGTAAAGTCAATAATTTTAGCTCCATTAAGCGTTCATCCAGATTATCAAGGGATGGGTGTGGGAGGTATGTTGTTAAGAGAAGGGCATAAAATTGCAAAGGGGAAAGGTTATGGATGTTCCATTCTTTTTGGAGAAAAGGATTATTATCCTCGCTTTGGTTATATCCCTAAGGCATTTTCTGCCTCAGGGATAAAAATCAGTAAGAATAATCTGCCTATTAGGGATACTAAAATAACTGAACGCCTTGTGGAACCTAGGGATATAAAAGTATTAACTGAGATTTGGCATAAACAAAATAAAAAAGAGCCTTTAGCTGTTTTCCCAGGTAATAATTTTATGGATTGGGTAAGTCATGAAAGGGAATTTAAGGCCGTGACACTACTTAGAGAAGGACAAATTATAGGGTACTTAAGGTATGAGATTGATAGACCATGGGCAATTATGTACTTTATGGCAACATGTAAAAAAGGTGCAGAAGATATTTTAGGATATTATCATAATAAAATATCTGATAAAGAATTTGATTATTTATCAATACCAGTCAATCCTTCATCCCCGAATATTCCATGCGATTATATTGAAAACGTAAATATGTCAATCTACGGAATGGTAAAAATTCTAGACGTTGATAATAAAAACTTAACAGAATACATTGAATATATTCAGGCCAGCACTTCAAATATAGCTGTAATAAACCTCCCACCGGCCATAGAATGGTGTTAGTAAGTAAGTCCTATATATACATATTTAACTGGTAATAAATACATACTTCCACAAAAGATAATAATAGAGGATAATCACTAATATATGGAGAATTTACACTAAAACAATGTTAGTTAGGGGGAGATTATTATGGGTATTGGAAAGGACCTTAGATGTGATAACTGTATTTGGACCAAGTCCGTTATCCTTGGTACGGGAAAGGAATATTGCACTGATCGGGAAGAAATAATCAAAACCTCAATTAACGGTAAAGAAAAACATGAACAGATACTAACTAGATTTAAAAATGGACAGGACCCAACAGTGGCTGGATATGCCCTACATCAATGCCCAAAGTGTGATGGGTTATATCAACGTTTCTATTTACAGTTTGATGATTATAAAACCCAATACGATTGTTCGATTTGTAAAGAAAAGCTAAAGCTTGTGAACGATGAAAAAATAGAAGAAATCCCCTGTCCCATGTGCGGTCAAAAGAAATTAAGCACCGTTGGTGTAATGCTCTGGGACTAAAATAGCATTGAAATTACCCCCTAAAAAAGGAAATATACCAACCTATGTTGAAAAATATAACTGGTATATAATTTAGGGGGTTTTACGTACCTAATTTAAAAACATAACATTTAGGAGGGGAGTTCACAAAATGGATAGCTTTATTAGAGATTTATTGGTGTTCCCGGTGGTGGGAGGAACTTTATTTGCCTTTGGTCATGGGCTTTTGGCAGCAGAGCATTCATATGTTTTAAGTATTATGCTCGGTATAATTGCTGGATTATCGGCATATGTTTGTGTACAGTTATATAAAATTCAGGTTCAGTTAATGAAGAGTAAAAGATAATTTAAAAGGGAGATGGTTCAGTTGAAAAAAATGCTTTTTGGGGGAATGTTATTTTTGGCAGGATTGTTTGGCATGTTAGCTCTATTTTCATTATCTGTAACTAATCCATGGGGCTATAACGACTTAGATGGATTATTAGGTTTTCTTATGGCGACAGGTTCCATGTGGGCTTATGTGATTTTTGTTTTCTTTACATTGATAGGACTTGGAATTTGTTTTCTTGAGGCATATTTCGGAGATAAATAAGGAAAAAGTAGGGAACCCGTTTTAAAAACGGGTTCCCTAAATTTTTTAGTATGGTTCAAAACCTTGAGTTTCAAACCAATCCTCTTTATACATGTTGTACTGTTTTGTGAACTGTTCTAAATGCACCTTTTCCCATCCAATAAGTATATCATAAAGTTTTTTAGCTTCCTCGAAGGAAGATTTTGCTTTGGCATCCTCATAATACTCTATTGATGCTTTTTCTAACTGTACTGCCACTCCGAAAACAGCCATGGCAGTACTTACATACTGGCCATCAACTTTCTCCCAATTAAAAATGCTGGGGGCAGGGGGATCGGCTAAAAAAGCTAAAGTGATGGCATCATCTTCACTGGATTTCAGTTTGTTAAAAAGCCCTTTAAGATATTCAGCATGCTTCAATTCTTCCTTACCCAGTTCGATAAAAGCCTCTTTACTGGACGGATGGTCAACCTGGTTCGCTGCCAGTCGATAAAATTCATAGCCTTCCACCTCTAATAGGATTGCCTGTTTAATAACCTCAAGTTCCTGTTGTAGCATTTAGTTTCACCCTTTCCATGATTTTTATTTCTAATAATAGTTTATCTTTAATCTATAAAGATAGCAAGTATTGGAATTAATATTAAGATTTTGTGAAAAAGAAAGTGATAACGTTCACTAAATAAACTAAATATTCTGAATTTGAGTCATATTATTGGTATATCTATAATAAATTAAAAATAGAGAATGATTGCAGTAAGAAATTTCACAAGCATTTTATTAAATATTTAGAATATTTAGAAGGAATAATTATATTTTTGTCGAATTATAAGTGTAAGCTGTTTTTTTAGGCTTATGAAAGGTAGGTGGTTTTGTTTTGGAGATTGGTAGTTAAAATCTAATAATCTGTTTAATTAATTATGGGAGGTGGAAGTATGAATGATTTGAAACTTGATAGCCAGTTTTTTGAAAAAGTATCAAAGATTATTGAGGAACAGGGAAATAGTCCAGATAATTTAATAGCTATCTTACTTGAGGTACAGGCAATTCACCCTTATAACTACATTTCCATTGAGGTGGCATCCCATATTGCAAAAAAAATGAGCCTTCATCT
>CAYYRM010000169.1:0-5838 GCA_964474005.1 uncultured Eubacteriales bacterium | reverse complement strand
TGTAGCCCTGAAAACACAAGGGCTGATGATAAAAATAATGTCCCACTCACTAAGGTACCTAAGAACGCCAAAACTGGAACTGTAATTTGGTAATTTATCTTTTGAAA
The DNA here is from genome assembly GCA_964474005.1 of uncultured Eubacteriales bacterium. Lineage (GTDB taxonomy): Bacteria > Bacillota > Proteinivoracia > Proteinivoracales > Proteinivoracaceae > Alkalicella. The sequence continues at coordinate 5,731 of CAYYRM010000169.1, read as the reverse complement.
TGCTTTTGTCATTCCAAAAAGTACTAAACAGGTAACTAATTTATCTAATATATTAGGCAGCTGCCCCCCAGGAAATGTTGTGGTCATGGCTGTAAGTATTCCTCCTAACATTCCTGTCAAAAGTGCACTTTTGAAATCCTTTGTTATAAATATAGCAGCGAAAATAAATGCAAGCATTAAATCAAATTTCATGCTACCTACGGTTCCTGGTGTTAACTGATGGAGCACCAAACCCATTGCCAATAATAATGCAATACAAATGTTTTTCTTTAACATTAAAATCTCTCCCTTTTAAATTAGTTTTTAAATATTTATGGTTGATTTTAAAAGCAAGAGTTCATGTAATCATCTGTTAACACCCCCCATTTTAGGTAATAAAAAAAGCCCTCGTCCCCCATAAAAGGGACGAAAGCTATCTTCCGCGGTACCACCCAAATTAGGCATATCTGCCTCACTTATTCGATACGGAGCCCTAAAGCTCGATATCTAGTCTCTGTAACGGGAAACCCCCGGCTTGGCTACTAAGTTGTTCACCTTGCTTTTCATAGGCCCACTTCCCTTTAGCTTTGTTATCGGACTTACACTGCCACCGACTCGCTGTAAACTCCACAATAAAGGTACTCTTCCTATTCACTAAATTTCGATTATTTGGATTTGTTATTAATTTACCATAGTAAAGTGTTAAAGTCAATGGGTTTGCTAAAATTTTTTAGCCACGGATCTTCACGGATTCTCACGGATAAAAACCTTAGGTTAATACAATAAAATTATATTTAGTGATTTCTCTATAAATAAAAAATACTCCCTTTTTGGAAAACATAAAATCCTTATAGATAATTTAACCTCTATAGTAATTTTCTAAATCCTTTAATTTTCTTATTAGGAATCATTGACATTTTAGTTTGCTAAATATAAAATGTATGCATAGAAAAAATTCTGAAAATAGGGAGGATTTTATTTTGGGCATAGAAAAATTAAAGAACACCCTACAATTGGCTATTGATTTTGAGTGGGAAGCCTACGAATTTTATAATAAATATGCAGAAAAATCCACAAATGAAAAAATGAGAAGCATTTTTCAGGAACTGGCAATGGAAGAAATGAGTCATAAAGAAACATTAGAAGATATATTTTATAACAATTTATTGTCAGAAAAAATAAGTGAAGTGGTTAATTTTAATGAACTTAAATTGGTGGCTGAACCAGATTTAGCACAGAACTTGAATTTTGTGGAAGCAATTAACTTAGCTATAAAAAAAGAAGAAGAGTCAATGGCTCTATATGAAGGGTTTGCCATTGCCAGTGAGGAGTTTGGTGAAAGCCAAATCTTTAAGGACTTGGCCCAAATGGAGCGTAATCATATTAATAAACTAAAGGAAATATTAGATTTACATAAATAAGGTGGTTACTACTAAAATACCTCATTTTTTCAGATACTTAAGGGTTCAAAATTCTAGACAAATTAAAGCCCACACTATAATGATGTACTCCCCTTATAATAGACAGTTAATATAACTGTTTATTATAAGGGGAGTTTTTGTGATTTCTAACTTCTTAAGTTATTACTTTCTTCTTTGTTCAAGTAGCCATTTTCGCATATCTTTGTTTTGGTATGCGGGCACCCAAGAAAAGTGACCATTAGGCATCACTTCCCCCCTATTATGAGTTTAACATCATTTAAGCAAAAAAAGTACCTACACACATTGAAAAACTACTTTATTGCTAAATCCATGTTCCCCTCTTCAAAAACCTCACAACGATTCCTTCCGTTGTTTTTAGCTTTATATAAAGCAGTGTCAACTTTTTTATATAGTTTGTTTAGATCATCACCTTTAGAATATTCCGCAATTCCTAAGCTAATGGTCAAATTTCCCACATGCTTAAATTCATGACCTTCAACAACTTCCCTAAGTTTTTCAGCTAGTAATAATGTTTTTTCAATGTTGTTTTCAGGGACAATCACAGCAAACTCTTCACCACCTAAACGGGCTAGCAAATCATCTTTTCTGATATTCTTTTTGATTAATTGAGCCAACTCCTTTAGAACACTATCTCCAACATCATGGCCATATGTGTCATTTATTCCCTTAAAACGGTCTATATCAAACATAATTAATGATAAATCCTTTTTGTATCTATCAGCCCTACTAATTTCCCTTGATAAAAACTCATTATAATAACGCCTATTATGGATTTTAGTTAAAGAATCATAGTTAACTAAATACTCCAGTGTATCTTTAACATGCCTTTTTATCATAAAGATGATAACCAATCCCAAAAGTAAATTAACCCCATAAAACAAATAACTTCTACTATATTTATCGATTTTTCTTTCAGCGTTTAGCTGGGAAGTTAGTACCATGCTATTGGACTGAGTCCAAATCCTTTCACTTAAGTTCAATAGCCTCTGCTCACTTTCTGCTGTGGAATACTCCCTATGGTGGAAAATAACAGCTTTAAGTTCCTCCCAAGAAACAAAGAGATCGTCTATTGCATGCATAACATTACTTTGCTCATCATAAACCACTATTTCCTTATCGGTAAAATATCCAAAAAAAGAATCAATATTGTTGATTAATTCGTCATCAAGATTACCTGAAACCTCAAGTTTTACTAGCCTTTGAATCGATCCCCTAATACCACCTAGTTTATTTATAATCTCAGCATCGCTTTTTATGGTATGGGTAATGAACATGGTGTAAAATGATCCACTACTCATTACTATAATTAAACATATGGATATTATTATTAATATTGTTGATTTCCTTCTAATGGCAGCCACAACGATCCCCCCCTCGTATTTACTAAATCTTATGTATAATGCCCTTGAAATAACTATCTTACCTAATTCGCTATGTCCCTTGCTTTTTCCTCTTATTAATAAAAAAACTAGGACATTAGTCCTAGTTAAAATCCTGTTGTGGGTAAAGCGAAATTCAGACCCCAGGTAACCCCATATTTGTCTGTCAGTAGTGCATGTAATGCACCCCAGGGGGCCTTTTGCAACTCATAGTCAACATTTCCATCTTTGTTCAAGAAGTCATATACTTTACGTATCTCATCTTCATCGTCCAATTCCAGTACCAATTCTATATTTCCACCTAAATCTTTACCCAATAGATCCACGAAATATAGCACACACTGATCATTTATATGTAGCTCAGCATGTATGATTTTTCCCTCCTGCCCTTCAAAACCATCATAGTCATCAGCCAATTGCACATTATCTATTCTGCCACCAAAGGCTTCCTTGTAAAACTCTAAAGCTTCCTTACAATTATCAAGATAAATATTTGGAGTTATACTTCTCACTAAAAAACCCTCCTTTTATTAGTACTCATTACCTATATATTCTACCACAAAACACTTTTTTTATCACCAAAGTACTAGGTATATAATAATCACACTTATTAGCTGAAATATCCTAATTTACGGAATAAAGTAAAGGTTATTGTAAGTAACACTTTCCAATGGTAAAATTTATTTTATATCAACTTATAAGGAGCGTTTAGGGGTATGGAAAAAATACTTAGTAAAATCAGTTTTCGGTCTATTAGAATTCAGCTTTTAGTTATACCATTGGTTGTGGTAATATTGGCAGTAACAGCTATAGGAAGTATAACATCATATTTAACCCGCCAAAGCCTACTGGCTGAAATGAGGCAAAGTGGTTACTCTATGTTGCACGAGCTAATAGGGAGGCTTCAGGATAATACAAATTCATTAGAGACAATTAACAGCTTACTGGAAGAGCAAATTAGAAATGCAGCGAGGTCAGCCATAAGAGCCCAAGGGCAGTTAAGTAACGAAAGACTTACACAGATGGCAGAGGACTTAGGTGTGGACCAAATCAATTGGTTTAATCCCCAAGGGGTAATTATTTTTTCTAATATTCCCGAATACATAGGGTGGGTAGCCAGTGGTGATCATCCATTAGCCCTATTCAACAGAAGTAATAATACGGAACTACTTGAGGAGATCAGGGCAGATGTGGAAACCGGTGAATATTATAAATTTGGCTCATTTAAAACACAAAATGGTTCCTTTGTTCAAGTAGGTATAGATGCAAATCACATACATAATTTAACTGAACAGTTTAGCTACCAAACACTACTGGAAGACCTTGCTTCCAGTGAAGGTATAGTTTATGCTCTTTTTACAGATAAAAGCCTCAGGGCCATGGCCCATAGTGATAAAAGCCGTATAGGTTTAGATTTATCTGAAGACCCTGGAACAATCTCTGCAGTGATAGATGGAGTCCCTTACTCCAGTGAGTATGAATTCGGCGACAACAAAATCCCTGTATATGATGTGGTTTATCCAGCCATTATAAATGGTGAACATGTTGGTGCAATAAACATTGGCTTTTCCATGGAAGGTGTCCATGCCTCTATCAGAAGTAACTTGAATTCTGTTATTTTATATGGATTCATTGCAGCCCTTATATTGGGTCTAATCCTATTTTTTACTTCCAACAACGCCATTACTACAATTAAAAAACTCAATACACAGATGAATCATATGGAATCTGGGGATTTTAGTCGTGATATTCCTCAAAACCTTTTAACTAAAAGGAATGAACTGGGGGATATTTCAAAGGCTGTAAGTGTTATGCAAAGCTCCATTAGGGGAATAATCAAAAATGTCCTAGAAAAATCAGAGATGGTAGCTGCTTATGCAGAAGAACTCACAGCCACAACCCAGCAATCTTCAAAGGCATCTGATGAAATAGCCAAAGCCATTGAAGAAATAGCAACGGGGGCCAGTAATCAAGCTAAAGATACAGAACAAGGTTACTTAGCCATAACAGAGCTTGGTGATGTTGTTACAAAAAATACTGAGTTCATAAATAATTTAAATAAATCAACAGAGTTGGTAACTATTTTAAAAGAAGAAGGATTCCAGCTATTAACTGACCTGTTGGAAAAGACCGATATGAGTATCAATTCCACCCAAGAGGTACAAGAGGTAATAATTAACACAAATAACAGTGCAGAAAAAATATCCAGTGCCAGTGAAATGATAAAAAACATTGCAAACCAAACAAACCTCCTAGCCTTAAATGCTGCCATAGAAGCTGCAAGGGCTGGTGAAGCTGGTAGAGGCTTTGCAGTGGTGGCAGATGAGATAAGAAAGCTGGCTGAACAATCCAACAAATTCACAGAGGAAATCAGTGCAGTAATAGAAGAATTAACAGAAAAGACTTCTCGGGCTGTTAAAACCATGGGTAAGGTTAGCGAACTGGTTGACTCTCAATTAGATAGTACAGCCATGGCCACTGCTAAATTCCAAGGTATCTCTGAAGCCATAGATGAAATGAAGGTTGTCATAGGCAAAGTAAATATGGCAGGCAATGAAATAGTGTTCCAAAAAGAGAGGATTATGAACATAATCCATAACCTTTCCTACATTGCTGAAGAAAATGCCGCAGGTAGTGAGGAAGCTTCTGCCTCTGTGGAAGAACAAGCTGCAGCCATGACGGAAATATCCAATTCCAGTGAAGAAATGGCCAAAATAGCTGAAGAGTTAAATAGGCAAGTGGAGAAATTCAAAATATAATTTACAAAAATACCACCTCGGCTAGTCCGCAGGTGGTATTTCTTTACTTACAGTCTATCATTCTCTTTTCAGTTAAAATGTGCTTAACTGGGTAATCAAAGGATTCATTTGGTACCCGATCAATGATTTGCAGCTCATAACCCAAGGCAATGGTAGGGATTTTAGGTGATAT